>JBJKPP010000160.1:0-6406 GCA_046706145.1 Ignavibacteriaceae bacterium
GGCAAGTACATTTGTTGGGTTTCTATTTTGGCGGTTACACTCATAACGATGCTTTCGTTAACATTAGGTCCAGCAACCGTAACACTCTTTATGCTTCTTCAGGTATTGAGTTTGGATATGTTATTCCATTGGGAAATTTTCTTGACCTAAGTTATCTTGAATCATCAGGTCATTTCGATTCAACAAATACTACCGCCTACTTCCCCGGTAAAACCGGAAATGGAAAGGTAATGTTCATAAACGGAAGCTATTTCAACTGGGAACTCCGTTATCCATTTAGGTTATTGGGGTCAACAAGGGGAAAAGTGTATATAGCTAGATACTTGGATGAAACTCACATTGGGTATACGGGTAGAGAAATTTCAATGGGTGGCAGCACTTGCGATTTCTCTTTTGATGCGATGATTCAAAGTGAAATTAGAAATCCACAATATGTCTTTAATATTCTAGTCCAAAAAAATGCAGAAGGTTGGGGATTCAGTGCTCTTGCATTAGGACCTTCATTTACATTGAGTAAAACTTCTGACGGAAGTTTGGGGGTTATCTCAATATTTTTTAACGTGAGATTAAAAGTAGGGACATCATTTTAATTCTTTACTCATCCGTAAAAAGATACAAAATATAAATTATAACAATGATGCAGCATCTTGGTCAAGCCACCAGTTAAGTTCTCCATCTTTCGTTTTTATTGAAGCAGCTGGCAGGTCTTTGTGTTCCTTAATTATTTCCTTAACAATATTTGCCTTTTCTTTTCCTGTAACTAAGAAGTTTATGCTCTGAGAACTGCAAATTACATCATGAGTTATCGATATTCTTAGCTGCCCCTTTTTATTTCCCACTCCACAAACATTTTCATACACATTAGTTAAATTCTGACCAGGGAAAAGTGATGCAGTATGCCCATCCTGTCCCAATCCCAAAAGCACAAAATCAAAAACTGGTAAACTACTCTTGTCCATACCAATCATTTTCTTAATCTCTTCAGAGTATCTTTTGGCCTCTAGAGCCGGATTAGATTCTCCTATAATTCTGTGGATATTTTCCTGTTTTATACGAACTTTATCCAGCAGATGAAACTTGGTCATCCTATAATTACTTTCTTCGTCATCGGGTGGAACGCATCTTTCATCACCCCAAAAAATATCAACCTTTTCCCAGCTAATATCCTCTTTGAAAGGAGAACGCGCCAGTGTACTGTAAAATAGTTTAGGGGTATCGCCACCCGACAGTGATAGATAAAAATGTTTACCATTTACAATTTTACTATTTATTTTCATTATCAAATTTTCAGCTAATTCAGCCGCCAACTGTTCCGGAGTTTTGTAAATTTTTGTTTCCATACAATTACACCACCTTATTTTACTTAAACTCTATTTAATAAGAACCGGATTTTTATGTAATTTAGATTAAATAATTCCTAAATTTAATTCTAAACGAAATAAATGAAACAATCAATAATTTTGTGGTTAGCTGCTGCTGTTATTACTCTTTTATCGGGTTATTATCATAGCAATGTTTCCTCTAGTCAGCCAATTAGCAGTAGTTTTGGCATCGGATTAAAGAAAGTTAGTTATGAATTAGACAGGGTTTACAGCAGTAACAAACCATATAGATTGTTGATATCCAGCGAATTACCAAATCTGAAGGGTGAAATATTATGGAGAAAAGAAGGTTCTGATTCTGCATGGAATGTGGAACCTATGAAATATGTTTCAAAAGAAATGATTGAGGGTTACATTCCGCATCAAGCACCACTAACCAAAATTGAATATCGGGTAAAACTGCTTAAAGATAGTACTGCTTATTATGTACCTGATAATGCAATCGGAACTATGACGTTTCTTGGAAAAGTACCTGGGCAAATAGATTTCTTTTACACATTCACCTTGTTGCTGGGTCTGCTATTAAGTGTAAGAATGGGACTGGACTATTTTAGAGAAAAAGATAAAATTAAAATGCTTTCTTTGTTCACACTTTTAACGTGGGTTGCTAATGTTGCAATTTTTAACCCGGTAAAGATAACTTATGAGTCCGTTGCAAAAATGGGAATGCAAGTATTATCACTTGGAACCCTTTTCCCTCTAAATGCAGATATAATGTTGATCTTTTGGATTATTTCTGTTGCTTGTGTTTTTAATCTGAAGAAGAATAAATTGTGGGCATTAATTTCGGCCGTAATTACCCTAGTAATTTTTCAATTTATGTAAAAATAAAAATGTTGGTTGTCTCGGGACATTATAAGATCTTCACCAAACTAATTTAGCATCTTGATCACCTTGTTATGAATACCAGGTGAAGCAGCAACAATACTATTTCCATTCAACGGATCTTTTCCATGTATATCGGTTATTATTCCACCAGCACCTTTAATAATTGGAATAAGCGGCACAAAATCCCATATATTCATGATTGGGTCAAGCATTATATCCGCGAAGCCAGTTGCAACCAGATAATAACCATAACAATCACCCCAGTATCTTAAAGTTTTTACCTTTCTCGCAAGAGTTAAGAATTTATCCAAATCAGAATACTTTTCAATATTTAAAATATCAGTCGTTAACAGAACTGCAGAAGAAAGACCATTGCATTCCCTAACTCTCACTTTCTTATCATTTAATTCTGCCGATTCATTATCGCCAACTAGTAATTCTTTAAGAATAGGCTGATGAATTACTCCAACAATAGGTTGTCCGCCTTTAGTTAATGCAATTAAGGTTCCAAAAGTAACTGCACCTGAGATAAAACTAATTGTCCCATCTATTGGATCTAAAATCCATTTGTACTCGGAACTTTCGTTGTAATTTCCAAACTCTTCTCCTAAAATCCCATGCTCCGGGAATTTCTTCATTATTTCATTTCGCATTAGCTCTTCTGATTTTTTGTCTGCTATTGTAACGGGAGAAGAATCACTTTTGAAGTCAACATTTATTTCCGCTCTAAAATATTTGCTGACTATTTTTCCCGACTCTACAGCCAAATATTTTGCAAAAGATTTAAACTCGTCTAATTCACTCATTCTTAACTCTAAGTTGCTACATTTGATTATAAAATGAATATTAAATTAGTAATTTCAGAAGGTATAAACTACAAAACAAGACTTTGGATGTCGATAACGTTGGTATTTAAGTTTTTGTGAATGGTTTTATACACGTTCTAAAATTCACTATATTATAAATAAACTTTTACATCTAAAAAATCATCTACAACATATGAAAAGAAGAACCTTTATTAAAACTGTTGGAGTGGGTAGTTTAGGCATTGCTGTTGCCGGTCCCATTGCCCCCTTTAATAAATTTCTCATAGCAAAAGAAACAAATGATAAAAAATATTGGACATGGGTAACAAATAATAGAAAAATGTCTACAGATCAATGGAAACAAAGTTTTGCTTCGATGCATGAAGCAGGAATAAATGCAATTTTGCCACAAATATATAACAGCCGAAAAGCTTACTATGAAAGTAGACACCTTCCAGTTGAAGAACCCTGGCTAGAAACGATACTTCCCCTAGCAAAAGCCGAAGGATTGGAAGTTCATGCGTGGATGTGGACTATGCCATGCAACGTGGAAGAAATCGTTAAAGACCATCCCGATTGGTACGTGGTTAATCGTAATGGAGAATCATCTGTTACTAAACCTGCCTATGTAAATTATTATAAATTCCTTTGCGCTTCCCATCCCGAAGTTCATGAATTTATAAAGAAAACTGTAATTGAGCTTTCTGAAATAGATATGCTTGATGGAGTACACCTGGATTATATTCGTTTTCCTGATGTTATTCTTCCTATTGGTCTTCAGCCTAAATACGGAATTGTACAGGATAAAGAATATCCACAATATGATTATTGTTATTGCAACGTTTGCCGTAGAGACTTTGAGAAAGAAATAGGGATTGATCCAATGAAAATTAAAGATCCTGCCCATGATGGGCGATGGAACTTATTCCGTTATAATAGAATTACTAACTTGGTCAATAATACTATTATTTCAGCTATACATGAACGAAACAAAAAAGTAACAGCAGCGGTATTTCCAAATTGGAGAGACGTTCGTCAAGAATGGTTTGCATGGCATTTGGACGGGGCTCTCCCAATGCTCTATAATAAATATTATTATGGCGGCATTGACTGGATCAAAACCCAGACAGAAGTGGGAGTCGCTTCACTTCCCCAAAATATTCCTTTATACAGCGGCCTTTCCGTATCGCAATTAGATCCAAAGTCCCTTTCAGAAGCAATAGAGGTTTCCTTGAAGGCCGGTGCTAAGGGCGTTTCTCTTTTTCCGGCACAAGGTATGACCGAAGAAAAGTGGAAAATCTTTGCAAAAACGGTTAAACAAAATTCATAAACGAATTTCATTGCGAAGATTAAGTTAGATCGACAAGAACTCTGCCTTGTGTTACACTTTATGTAAAGATCAAATTCTATTTAGACCGTGGGATTTTGTTCCGGGAAATTATTTATTGAAAAGACAGACTATAAAATTTTAGTCTTTTTATTTGAGAACCCTACACTTTTAAAAATTCTTTCAAGTCCTGTTTTAATTTCAATATACTTCAGCTGAGGCAAAATGATCCCCTCACATAAAATTTCTTAATTAAGAAAATGTCTTAAAACTTGTGGATAGCAACACTGGCCTCTACTCTTTATACTATACATCTAAAGCTGATGCGGCTCTATCGTATTCTTTTTCTCTAACATAAAGAATATAGCCAAAAGCACCTTTGCCATCGCTGACGGCATTAGAGGCAGTTACATTTACATTTGCTCTGTAAAGTTTTTCGTGAATTCCAACAAGAGCACCTAATTCATCATCGCCTTGTACTAGGAAAGCCCGTTGAGGGTCACTCAATTTTATTCCTGATTTCTCAGCAACTTCTTTAATTTTCTGTGAATCTTCCGGAAAAACAGTAAGATGTGTATGCCCTTGTCCCAAAGGTACTACTGTAAAGGCGAGCATGTTTATACCAATTTCTGATAATAAGGTGAGAAGCTTGTACGCTTCACCGGGTTGGTCTGCAACAGTTACATAGAAGTAATCTACTTTTCTTATTGTGAGTGCCATTTAACACCCCCTGGAATTATTGTGGGTACGTAAAAATACCATAATTTTTTTGATAAACGTATTAAATATTCTCAATATAGTTTACTTTGTCAACAATTATTAAAGACTTGATATTAAATATACGGTTCTACTTTTAGTCTTAAATAAACTTAGATAATTATTTCAGAATTCTTCTCATCCTGCAAATACGATGGGACTAGTTTATCCGCTTCCGGTTCATTTATCCAGGTTTCATCGTTCAATAAATACTTGAATTGATATTCATTTCCCTTTTTAAACTCAACTGTTATTGAGAATGAGCCGTCTTTTTGTTTGTTCATTGGTGTTGCCTGAGTATTCCAATCATTGAAATCTCCAACAAGATGAGCTGTTTTGCTTTTTTGTCCAAGCTCTTTAGCAATTGTAAATGTAACTTCGCAGGTGGACTTTCTCTTATAATACTTCTTTTTAATACTCATGCCCCCTCCTTATAATTTATATCTTAAATTATTATATGTTAATAATTCATACAACCAACAATTTGCAATACGTAACTATTTTTCAGCTCTTATTATAGATTTAATTCTCATCAAACGGGTAATGTCTGCTCGTTCTAATTCATCTAATTTTATTTTAATAAATCGAACTTGTTCGCCAATTTGGGGGATTAAGATATGTTCTAAAGCATTTACTCTTCTACGAGTAATTTCAATTTCATGAATTACTAATTCAATTCTTTTTTGCATTTCTGCAAGATTAAACATCATTGGAATTATTTCTTGAATCTGAATTACACAATCATCAAGGTCAGCATTAGTGCCAAATAATCCGTAAGGTGGAGTATCTAAATTTACTTTAGATTTTATTACAAGTGTTTTTATGTTCAACAAATTTTCCTTTGAAATATTAATTTCTGTTCTGACAGGAGGAACAACCGATACAGATTCATAAGCTTCATCAAGCATGAGACTTTTTGCAAAAGCAAAACTGCTGTAAACTTGCTCTAATTTATCATCTAGTTTTTTACGAAGGTCTAATATATTTGATATTTCATCCTGAAATATTTGCATCAGTTCATCAAGTTTATGTTTTAGTAAAGTATGACCACGGCTGGCCATATTAAGCCGTTTCCGCAGTTTCATCAAAGTCATTCTATTTGCAGTTATACCATAAATCATCGGAATTGTTCTCCGCTAAGACCTATCTTTTCTGTAATATTTTTCCACATACTTTTCACGAATTCTCTTAATAAGATGTTTGGGGAGTAAATCAACCATTTCCCACCCTATATTTAAAGTTTGTTCAATACTTCTATCGGCATCAGAACCCTGATGAATATATTTTTTTTCAAATTCATCAGCAAA
>JBJKPP010000161.1:0-3428 GCA_046706145.1 Ignavibacteriaceae bacterium
GTTTAAAAAATACCATAAACCGGAAGATTATCTTAAAGTTCCACTTGAGGAATTTGAAAAAGATATTTATTCAACAGGATTTTATCATCAAAAGGAAAAAAGCATAATAACTTGCTGTAAGGAACTAATCGAAAAATATAATGGAAAAGTGCCAAAAGATTTTGAATCATTAAATCAACTGTCGGGAGTCGGAAGAAAAACTGCATCCGTTGTTGCAGGAAATCCATTTGGAACTCCATCGATTGCAGTTGACACTCATGTAAAACGTTTCTCAAACAGATTGTGAATTATAAAATCCGGAGTCCCTGTAAAAATAGATATGAGATTAAAAGAACTTCTACCTGAAATAGATTGGATAAATTCATCTCACTGGCTAATGTCGCACGGAAGGGCAATCTGCAATGCGAAAAAACCAAAATGTAAAGAATGTCCGCTAGCAGAAATTTGTCCGAGTTTTGAAATTTTTGTAAACTAACTTTAAGTTTAGAATTCATTGTTAGAATGATAATTATCAAGTTAATATTATTAATAAGCCCTTCTCTTTTTAAGAGAAGGGTTGGGATGAGTTCATTAGCTTTATAACATTTTGAACTCTCTCTAATCTCTCCCTTTCAAAGGGAGAGACTTATTGTCATTCATGTCTTTACATTTTATTGTGTCGGCAAAGATTCTTAGCTATACTTAGCTATGCAACTTATCAACACATAATAAAGTAAGATATTTTAAGCTGAATTTTTTCTCTTGAAACCAAAAGAATATTTAGCAATAATTTTTGTAACCGTTTCAACGGTTTTTAATTTAGTTATAAATTTAGATGGATTGAGTAAAAGCCATGAATGATATAGAACGAGACAGAGAATATTGTCTTTCAATTTTAAATGAATATACCAAGAGCGACAGTCTGCTAAAGCATGCATTTGCTGTTGAAACTTGTGTTAAGGCTTATGCTAAAAAATTTGGTGAGGACGAATTACTTTGGGGCAATGTGGCTCTTCTTCACGATTTTGATTATGAAGCATTCCCTACTGCCGAAGAACATCCATTTAAAGGCTCCGAGATTTTGAAAGAAAAAGGTTTTAGTGAAGATTTTAGGAACGCAATCCTTTCGCACGCTGATTATTCGGGAGTTCCAAGAGAAACCAAACTTCAAAAAACATTGTTTGCTTGTGATGAGTTGGCCGGATTTATTACGGCAGTGACTTACGTTAGACCAAATAAGACAGTTGATGAGGTTGAGGTTAAATCAGTTAAAAAGAAATTAAAAGATAAAGCTTTTGCACGTTCTGTAAATAGGGAAGACATTACAAACGGCGCGGATGAGTTAGGTGTTCCGCTCGATGAACATATACAATTCTGTATTGACGCAATGAAGCAGAATAAAGAAGAACTTGGACTTTAGGACTAGTATCGTGTAAATAAACCCAATTTCTTTAGAGAAATTGGGTTTATTATATAAAGTTTATTAACATAAATTTACTTAGACACGATGAGGCAAGATAAGAAAATGATTTATCTTTAGGTAAGTGACAATTTTTACCTCAATTCTACATTTCCAACTACCAATTTGACGAATTTTAGGTTATTTATATGATATTTTATTATGCACTTTTTTTCGCATATAGATTGTATTATTTTAATACTGGACTTATCTTTGTAAGATAAGATTTTACCTACTTACAGTAGGTTTGACTTTATTATCTGTTAATTCATTTACATCTTAAACTCAAACTAAGGGAAATTTATTAGAGATTTTTGCTACGGGAAAAATCGATATCTAAAAGTGTTTGTAAGAATTAATGCTTAGCAAAATTTCTATAATTTTTGTCTTGGTTTATTGCTTGCCAATATTTTCACAAGGAAGTTTTAAGCTAATTTCTTCGAACTCAGGTTCGGCTATTGTTCAATTTACCACTCATGTGGATACATCGTTGATTACTATTAACAATCAAAAATATATAAGAGTTAATCTTCAGGATGGTTTTGTTAGCAACCCGTTGGATTGGGGAACGCCAGCAATACCCCAATCGCAAACCCGGCTCGGTGTACCATCTGAAAATGGTAATACTGTTAGAGTGATAAATTCTAACTACTATGAGCTAAACGGTGAGATTGCTCCAAAACCTAAGATTGAAAGAAAAGATGGTGAAGCTGTTCAGGTTTATGAATTGAAAAGTACATATAATGATTATAAGAACCCTACTCTTGCGTATCTAGATTCATATGGAATTATGAGAGGCATTCCCACTTATTCTATTCTTGTGTCCCCGGTTCAATTTTATCCTACACGGAATGTAATTCGAATATACAATACCATCACTTTTGAGATTAATTATGGTTCAAAACAGGGTGCAACGTCTACTCCTCCTGACAATTTCCTTTCAGGAATATTAATGAACTATAATATAGCGAAGAACTGGTACCGCTTAAGCAGTTCTGCAAAAATGGCCAAGGCTAAGGGTACATATAATAGTGTGCTCTCTTCTGGTACCTGGTATAGGTTTGAAGCTCCCCAAGAAGGTATTTACAAGATTACATATTCGATGTTATCTAGTTACGGAATTGATCCAAGCACTGTCGATCCAAGGACGATTAAAATATACAACAATGGCGGTAAAATTCTTTCCATGGATGCTACGCAGCCGGATATTTCGGATCTACAGCAAAACGCTATAATGGTAGTTGGCCAGGAAGATGGTAAATTTGATCAAAGCGATTATATTCTATTTTATGCCCACGGACCTACATTTTGGGATTTTGATTCTACTAGTAATACTGTTCATAGATTTTATAATCCTTATTCAAAACACAATTATTATTGGATAACTTCCGGGGGTGATGCAGGAAAAAGGATACAATCCGAAGCTAGTCTAAACGTTAGTAATCCATACGAGCAGACTTACACTGAAGCTTATGCTGCAAATGACTCAGATGAGATAAACTTTATGAGCAGCGGAACTGATTTTCTGGGTGATGCCTTCAATCAGAATACTCCTTCCAGGACATATGTGAATGTATTGAATAACAGAATAGCACAGTACCCAATATATTATAATTTTAGAGTTGTAAATGCTTCTCCAGGTACAGTTAAATTTGACTTATTTGAGAATTCACAAGATATATACTCCAATTATGTAAGTGGATATGGATACAGTAACGATAACTATCAGGACGGTCAAGAACTGGTAGCCAGCGCATTGTATGGCGGTAATCTTCCGGGTAATATGAGTAATTTAAAATTTTCTTTTACAAGCAGTTCTTCCAGTGCAATTGAATATCTGGACTATTTTGAAATAAACTATAGAAAGGAACTAAAGGCTGTAAATGATTTCCTTGAGTTCTTTTCAAAAGATACTACCGCTACTATTGAATATGATCTAAACAATTTTTCTTCGACAAATATCCAAGTATTTGATGTAACGGACCATGCG
>JBJKPP010000162.1:0-5239 GCA_046706145.1 Ignavibacteriaceae bacterium
TTTTTTGGTTCTGATGATCCAACTTTGAATAGAACGATTAACCAAGGCGACATAAAAATAAATGTGAGAAATCTTGCAAGTAACAATTTTATGTTTGACCTTAAATCCATAAATAATTTTACGGCTCTTCCGAATGAAGGATTCTCAGAAAATTTATACAAGTTTAAAGGTTTTGGAAAAGCTGAATTTGGCCGGTTCAGTTTGGGATTGGATTTGACATATGAAAATCAATTCCTAACACTTTCAAGAACTGCAGATGCTGTTCTTCGAGATAACGGTTATAATAACTTCCTCAATTTAAAACCATTTATGGGTCTGGAAATAAGCGATTTGTTGAATGTTAGATTCGGCGTGAATTATTCAAAGTCAGGTAATAGCAATTATTTTTCTCCTTTTGGAGAAATTGCTTTTAATATGGGTGACGGACTTTCATTGCTTGGTGAATTTTCTCCGCATGGAGAATTCATAAGCAACGGTGAATTTTTGAGACAGAACCAATATTATAATCCTCCTAATTCATTAAATGTTTTTACAAAGAAAACGTTTGATATGAAAGGTATACTCAAATATGAGTACGGCGATTCTTTTGAGATTGACGGAGGCATTACTTATTTTTCAGCATCAAATCTTCCTTACTTTACTGACGCTCCTGTATCCGGGAAATTCGATGTTCTAACCGTAGATGCTGATAGTTATATATGGTTTATTAAAACTTTGTTTCATATGGGTCGTTTTGGAATGCTTTATGGAAATGCGGAGCTTAACAGTACAAAACATGACGGAAACTTTCTTCCATACTATCCTGAGTTTAAGGTTTCGGCTACTTACGGTTATTACTTCAGCAGTGCAGTGAATGCCGAAATTAATCTTAAATATTTTGCAAAAAGCTACGCAGATTTAAACAATACAATTTCTTTACCTGATTTTGTCGATCTGGGCTTTAAGTTTGACTATAGATTCTTAACGCAGTTACATTTTATTTTGGAATTATCTAATTTAACTAATAATTCAAATTACCAATGGCGGGGTTATGAGGGATTACCTTTGAATATTAAAGGTGGTTTTCTCTTCAGATGGTAGAAATATTTCATAACAATTTATAAGATTGAAATGAATAGAAACGAACTTATTAAAAGAATTTCCAAAGAAGCGGGGGTGGCTGAATCGGATTCGGGAAGGTTTTTTGAAGATATTGCGATTAAGTCATCCGGTTTGTTAGATTCAAATCAAGTTCTGGAATTACCCGACCTTGGCTATATTAAAGTTGAGGGTAAAGAGGAAAAACACATCATATTTTCTACAGCCGGCGATTTCAACTCTGAGAATGCCATTGACTTTTATCTTTCTACGGAACCTTATAAAGGTTCCTCCATTGATGATGTCTTCTCACTCAGTGTTGACACATTAGATATTCCTGTGAGTGAAGAATTGAAGGAAGATTTTTCACATCCTGCAACAGGTGAGGCGCTTGACGATTTAATCAATGACAGAGCCGATATTTTTGTAAAAAATTCCAGGATTGTTCCAGAAGAAAGCCTCCTTAAGACTGAGGCAAGTTACGGCACAGAAGGAGAACATTTCCAGGTGAGTAATGAAACTGAACAGGAAGTTGGTTTAGTAGAAGAAGAACCAGTTGAGGAAGATTTAGATGTAGAAAGTAAATTTGAGAAAGTGGAACCGGAATCCTCAAAAATTTCTGAAATAGATAGAGCAGAAGAAGAGGATAAACAAGAAACTAAAAGTGAGACCGAACCTTACAAAATAGAAGAATTCGAAATTATTGATACTAGCGATACTACCAGCAGTGAGGTAGAAGACGAAGTTTTTAAAATTGATCATTTAGATAAATTTGGGGTCCACGAGGAAGAAACCAAGGAAGAGGAAACTAAAGAAGAAGTTAAGGATTCTGAGGTGTTCAAACCAATAGAATCTACCGAAGATCTTACAGCAGATGATTTAAATACTTTTAAGGATCAGGAAGAAGATACCGAAGTTGAAGAAGTTGAGCGAAAAGAAAAAGAAACTGAAACTGAGCCTGAGACTGAGGTTGAGTCAAAGGAAGAGCAAAAGAAGGAAGAATCAACTGAACATGGATTTCAAATAGTCAATCCTATTCTACCTGAAGTTATTGGTGGTAAGTTTGTACCGAAAAAACCATCTGAACTTTTCCAAATTTACAAGACTGGGGAAGAAATATTAAATTTTGATGATAAAGGATTTACCGAAGTCACACCTCCTAAAAAAGTAGTCTCAGATACCCCACATCTAGAGCACCCTGGCGGAGAAGAAACTATAGACAACAGCAAGATTGATAAATACAATCAAATAAAATCAAGTATGTCCGCTAAGAAATCCAGCGGAGGCAGGGGCAAGATTATTATTCTGATTATTGCACTGCTAATAATTGCAGGAGGAATTTTAATTTATCTTAATAATATGCGCAATACTCAGCAAAGTGAGAGCGAACCAACTGTACAAAATGTAACGAGCCCGTTTGTCCCATCTCATCCAAAAATTATTAAAAGAAATTTCGATATACCTGTGAACTATCCATACAGTCTAAATGAGAGCAGCATTGGTTTTGAACCATTAGACCTTGGAACGTTGTCAAATAATAGCAAGGCGGCAACGGTTCCCGTAATTCCAAAAGCTAAAGTGGACACTTCAAAGAAGACGACAGTTGCTCAGGCGAGTCCGAAAAAAGAAGAAAGTCCCGTTAATAAAACAGTTGAAGATTGGGAAAATGCCAAACCTATTCCCGCAGACGACTTCAGGCAAGTAGATAATTACATTTATACAAACGGGAAAACTTATTTTATACAAGTTGCATCATGGAAAGTTTTAGATAGGGCGCTTGAACATAACAGCAAGCTCCAAAAGAAAGGCTATGATTCTTCTATTCAGAAATTAATATCTCCTAGCGGATACATCTATTACATAGTAAAAATTGGAAACTTCAATTCGCTTAAAGAAGCACAGCAATATTTGAAGTCTCACTAAAAATAAAAAATTATAAAAATGAAGAGGAAATGATATGAACCTATTCTCAATGTACCTAAAAGGCGGCGTAATTATGTGGCCTATTCTGTTATGTTCAGTCTTAGGCCTAATGGTTGTAATCGATAGATTTATGATTCTTCGTAAAGCGAAAATTAATATCCCTGCTTTTATGGTAAGAATTAGGGGATATATCAAAAAAAAGGATATTTCGGGAGCAATCAGCTATTGCATGGAGGAGAATTCTCCTGTTTCAAATATTGTTAGAAAAGGATTAAAAAAATACCGGCTGGGTCATGAAAGAGTAAAAGAATCGATTGAAAATGCAGGCAGGCAGGAGGTAAGTAAATTGGAAAGAGGATTACCAATTCTTGCTTCTGTTGCTGGTATAGCCCCTCTTCTTGGATTTTTAGGAACGGTTACCGGAATGATCTCAACTTTTATTACAATACAAAATTTACAGGGCGCTGCTAATCCGAGTGATCTTGCAGGAGGTATTTGGGAAGCATTAATAACGACTGCCTTTGGTTTGATTGTCGGTATTCCTGCGTTGGCATTATACAATTATTTTCAGAATGCCATCAAAAAATTAGTTGGTGACATGGAAACTGTGGCAAATGATGTAGTTGATATTGTACAGGATACAACAACTGATGCATCAGAGTATGAAGAAGAAATCGAAATAGATATTTAAGAGGAAACAAATGAAATTTGAATTAAAAAGTGAGCCATTATCGATTTTCAGCTATTCTTCGTTAACCGATATAGTTATGCTCCTGTTAATATTTTTCCTGCTGACTTCAGCTTTTATCATACAAACGGGAGTAAAAGTTAAACTTCCTTCTTCAAAAATGAATGAACAAGCCACACATTCAAGTCTCATTGTAACACTTACAGCGGGAGGTGCAGTTTACCTTGGGAATGACGAAGTGGCTTTAGAACAACTAGGAGCCAAGTTTAACCAGATCAGAAGTTCTGCAACACAGAATGAAAATAATTTAGTAATTCGCGCAGATAAATCAGTTTCTGTTGATCTTTTGATTAAGGTTATTGATGCGGCGAAAGGTGCCGGGGTAGAAAAGTTTACTATTGAAACTCAAAAGGAAAGAGTTCAGTAAAAGAACTATGACTTATAATAATATTAGACATAATTCATTTTATATTTCTGTTCTTGTTCATGTAATTATTTTTGTACTGTTGTATTTTTACACCTTCAATATTTATTATTCACCAACCCCTCCAGTCGAAGTTTCTTTCGGAACATTTGGAGAAACCGGTTCAGCGGGTGCAAAAGGTACACAAATAGTCAGTAATCTGGAAGAAGCTGCTAAGCCTGTTAAACAAAATAGAACTGAAAAAAAAGCTCAGGAAGTTAAGAAAGTTGATCTGCCTAAGGCTGAAAATACATCTGAAGATAATATTGTTACTCCCGCCGATAAAAATAAAAAGGTTTCTAAAGCTGAGGAAACAAAATCCGATGTAACGGAAAATTCGAATGTTACTTCCGAAGGGCAGGGAAATAAATCCGAAGGAAAGGGAAGTTTTGGTTTTGATATAGATTGGGGCGGAAGAGGGAAAAGACAAATTTATAATTGGAGTGTACCTTCTTATCCTAAGGGCATACAAAAACAAATCGATATTCGATTAAAATTTACCATTATGCCTGATGGGACAGTTGGGTCAGTACTTCCTTTAACAAAAGCTGATGCTACATTAGAAAATCTGGCAATAACATATCTAAGGCAATGGAGATTTGAGCCGTTGTCACCTAATCAGCCTCAAACTCAGCAAACTGCCGTTATTGTATTTCCTTTTCGCCTTCAGTAGGTTTCTCAGAATAGTAGAATCTGTAGAAGAAATATTCACAGACTGTTAGAATACTTAAACTTATCGCGTCCCTGTCAAAATAATATCCCAAACCATTTTGTTCTATAAGAGGTTTCGTAATCGCAGTTACGATTGTCCAGCCTACCGTAAAAAGAATTGCGATAAGGCCAATATTTAGAAAAGCGGCGGAAAGGTTTTCATCCTGCCATTTTTTAGTGAAGATTATCAGGGCAAAAATTATGTGTCCGAAAAATATAATAGCTGTGATCATTTTTTAGATCGTCTATAAATCAAAATTCTGCCAAAAATTCCACCTATCATTCCAAAAATAACAAAGGTTATTGAATTACTAAATAGTATAATGGCAGTATAATAAATTGAAAAGCCGTTTACTTTTATTTGGTCGGCCATTTTA
>JBJKPP010000163.1:0-4518 GCA_046706145.1 Ignavibacteriaceae bacterium
AGTAAATTCCGCTTGATAAATTTAAAGCATCAAATTTTAATTCATATTCCCCTTTCTGGTATGTTTGATCTGTTAGCAAAGCTACTTGTTGACCAAGCTGGTTATAAACTTTTACTACTACTTTTTCTTCTTTGGGAATATTAAATCTTATCGTCGTAGATGGATTAAAAGGATTTGGATAATTCTGCGATAATGAGAAATTCGAGGGGATCAATTCAACGGTTTTAACACCTGTAATACCTTTTAGACCGACATAAGCACGTATTAAATAAATTTCATCTGTGTCAGAAGTTCCAATGTAATACCAATTTGGATTGTTAACTCCATCAGATGTTTGCAGATAAGTAAAACTATGGTATGGGCCCTGACTTGGCGTATAATCTGTTACCATAACTCCCGGTGTACCGGGATATTTACCTATTACAAATCCTACTGCAAAAGGATTATTAGTACTAATTGAGTAAGAAGTAAGATTAACTGTAGTCCAGTTTTGATATGGTACAGGATAAGGTACACTAGTAGTTGTGCTAATCGAAGCAGTTATTGGTGCTGCCAATTTTTTCCCAAGCGGTGTAGGTTGAATATTTCCTGTAAATTGCCACACTCCTCCTGTAATAGAGCCTGCCCTTCTCAACGCAACTCTAATGGAATCCAAAGTTCCGCCAGGAAGTGCATCAAAAGCAACGCAAACAGTATCCGAAGGCGACCATTCATAATAACCGCTCGGCTCAGTATTGTCCCATTTCATTAATTGTGTAGAGCTAATCGCCGTTCCCGAAGATTGAAAAGTATAGCTCTGATGATTAGACTGATCAGTATTCATCACAACAAAGGTAATCGATGAATAAGTAGTACCAAAATTTGGTGCATCAAATTCATTATTTAAGGGTACATCCACAACTTGCTCTGAGTTATTACCCAACTCAATTGCTTTAACCACAACTAAGGAACTGCTTGAAGAAAAAGTAATCTTTAAATTGCTCCCGTTAGAAAATGTCAAATAGTCTGCTCCGAAATTATATAAATCGTCATTACCTGTATCATTGGGATTATAATAAGCGGTTGCATGTGCTTTGTATAAATTAGGATAAGTATATCCGTAATACTTATTATAAGCTGTATCATCTAAAGAATTTGCAATCAGCCAGTTGGGGAAAATATCATTAAATGTTAAAGATTGACCAACTTGCTGCAAAGAATAATTCAAAAGAGGAATCCCGTCATAAGGCGACTGTACTATATATTTAAATATTCCAATACCAAATTGATCCCAAAAATAAAGAAAGAATCTCTGCGCACGTGAGTAATCGTTAAGAACCAAAGTGCTGTTATTTCCTCTCCATCCAAAGAGATAATAATTAGTTTCATTCTCATATAAAGATTGATCAAAAATGGGGTAACCACAATATATTTCTGCCAGTTTAGAACATCCTTCGTTAATAAATGTCATGATTGGGCTAGTTGAATGGTAATTAAAGTTTATCATGTGTTGAAATTCATGCGCTGTGGTCTGCATTGCAAATGTCAGTCCGGACGTAGTATTTAAATTAAGTGGATCAGCATCTATATAATAAAATTCTCCTGCATTGCTTTGCGGATACAAAGCTGTATTTGTCATTTCGTTATAGCTATCGAAATATCCCGCAGTGAAACCTCCGGTACCGTTAAATCCATCCTGAATGTTTAAAATCAGAATTACAATTCGGGGATCATTATCAACATTTGGCGGCTGACCAAAAGCAGTTGTATCCATTTCAAAAACACCTTTGTGAGGATTAGCAGGCGTTCTTAAATCAAATGCATTGACGACAGAATCTACCGCAACTTGATTTACCCTATTACCCCACAACGAGTCTTCAACAAAAACATAACAATTTATACCCACCGCACGACATGTAAAAGATGAAGAATACCTGTTTTGAGTAGAAAAATTATAAGCATAAAAGGATCTCTGCGTTCCCACAGTAAAACCCCATGATTTTGCCTTTCTCATCTTTGGTGAAGTAAGGGCTTGCGGATTTTGTCTAAAGTAGTTATAAACCTCAGAGTTTCTTGCTTCTAAAATTGGTGTCCCGTCAATGGGGTAAATATTTTTAGAATTTTCTATATACTGAGGACTCTTAAACATTTTTTGAGCGTATGATTCAGAAAAAATAATCATACATAAAAGAAAGTAGTATCCTAAAGTCTTCATTTAATTTACCGATCCTTTGGTTCTACATTATTGGAAAGTGTTGCTTCGTATGCGTTAACTACGTGAACATTTGCGCTGTCTTTTATTTGTCTGTATTTAACATTAAAGTACATCCCCTGATGCCTAATTAGATTTTGCTTAATTTCTTTAGAACCATTAATTATATAAACATTTTGGGGATAAACGATTACTGCAATTTTGGAAAATGGTTCATTCCCTACCATTTCAGATATCCCTCTTATTTCTTTAAGTTCATCCTGTGTTTCTTTTTCTGAAGAGCATCCTAAAACTACGAGGCAGAGTGCCATACCAATTACTAAAAACTTAAGTCGAAGCACGTACTTAATCCAATTCTTTGAACAAGATTTGATAAAAATAACTTGCCATCTTAAATATTCCTATGTAAAAACGCTAACACCAACACTATACATAAAATGGTAGAATAGAATGTCAAAAATATCCAAATATCGTTTTTCATTATAAAACACACCAAAATCAGAACAATTCTTGTGCCCTCAGTTCCTTGCCCTGATAACAATAATATAATCTAAAACCTGCATTTTTCTTCTACAATCCCTTTCTTTGTGCTTAATTTACTGGAATAAATTTCCATAATACCCGACAATTAGTATGTGGAATAGATAATCTAAATAAAATACTCTAGACCATAAATATTTTACATAACTTCAGTTAATAATTATTATTACGTTTATAAATATTTTTTTTAGAATTTCAGACGGTCATGTCAAAAGGAAACATTCTAATAATTGATGATGAAGTAGAATTAAGAAACCTGCTCGCAAGACTTCTATCGCTTGAGGATTTCATTATTTTTGAAGCTTCTACAGCAAATGCGGGCACGAAAATATTTAATCAGGAAGATCTACAAGTAGTAATAACCGATGTGAAATTACCTGATGCTGATGGAATTGACTTGATTTCAAAATTCAAGAAATTAAATCCGATAATAGAAATAATCGTGCTTACTGCATACGGAACTATAGAAGATGGAGTTAAGGCCATAAAAGAAGGTGCTTTTGATTACATTACTAAAGGAGACGAAGATAATAAAATTGTTCCATTAGTCGAAAAAGCTTTTGAAAAAGCTCGCCTAAGATACAGGCTAGCCCAGCTTGAAAAAAGAGTTTACAATAAATTTCAGTTTGAAAATATTATTGGAGAATCAAAAGAAATTAAGGAAGCAATCGAAGTCGCAAAGAAAGTAGCACAAACAGATACACCAGTTCTCTTATTGGGTGAAACCGGAACCGGAAAAGAGTTATTTGCGCAGGCAATTCATAACTCCGGAAAAAGAAAAAATCATCCATTTGTTGCAATAAACTGCAGCGCATTTGCTAAAGACTTACTAGAGTCCGAAATGTTCGGTTATAAAGCAGGAGCTTTTACCGGCGCAAATAAAAATAAGAAGGGACTTTTTGAGGAAGCAAACGAAGGGACCATCTTTTTAGATGAAATCGGCGATATGGATGTGGCATTACAAGCAAAGTTGTTAAGGGTGATTGAGGAAAAAGTTTTTATCAAACAAGGAGATACAAAATCAACCGTCGTTGATGTAAGAATAATTGCAGCAACCAACAAAAACCTGGAAGAGGAAATTGGAAAAGGAAATTTCAGGTCTGATCTTTTCTACAGAATTAATGTGGTAAAAATCGAAATCCCTTCATTAAGAGATAGAAAAGATGATATTGAAGTATTAGTAAATTATTTTGTAAAAGTTTATTCCGAAAAACTTAAAAGAAACATTGAAGATATTGATGAAGAATATTTAGAGATTTTAAAGAATTATAGTTTTCCAGGAAATATTAGGGAACTGCGGAATTTAATTGAACGTTCGATCATTCTTTCCGAGGATAATATATTAAAAGCATCTTCACTGCCTAAAGACTTTTCAAATGTGCCGCATAAGACTACAGGGAAAGTTTCATCACGACTTGATGATATTGAAAAAGAACACATTCTGAGAGTGCTTGAAGAAACAAATTGGAATAAAACAAAAGCTGCAGAAATTCTTGATATCGGATTAACGACTCTATATAGGAAGCTGCAGTCTTATGGAATTGATTAATTTAAAACCTTTTCAATGAATGGAATCGCCTCTTCAATAAAACTTCTTAGAAATTCCTTTTCTCTTAAACTAAGTTTATAACCGTCTTCTATTTTCACCCCCAAGACATAAACTATTGAGCCATCTATAATCACCGGAAAGTATAATGCCTCTGCCCCACCTAAAGAATCTGTACCTTTACCAGCTTCGGATTTTTGTTTGAAGGCAGTTTCTGCTGCAAGCCATTCCATTTCATCCG
>JBJKPP010000164.1:0-2226 GCA_046706145.1 Ignavibacteriaceae bacterium
GAGAAGCATTGATATGGAGAGTCTCCATAACCTGTTGGTCCGAGAGGAAAAACCTGCCATAATTTTTGTCCGGCAGATTCTAAAAAATCTATGAATCTATACGCTTCATGTCCCAAATCACCAATACCGTAATTTCCAGGCAGCGAGGTAGGATGAAGCAGAATTCCGGCAGAACGTTCAAATTTCATTGCTCGTATATCAAAAAAAATTAAAAGAAATAGAAAATTAAAACAAAAAACCCTGCATTAAAAGCGGGGTTTTACATAATTACTTAAATATTTTTATTAAACTACAAAGAAAAGCCTACTCCTGAGACAAGGGCAAATGTGCTATTTTTGAAAACAAAGTTATTTGCACCAGCTGAACTTAAACTATAGCTATACCTAAAATCTAATAGCAAATCCGTCAGGCCAACTTTAAATCCAATTCCGGCACCAAATAGCAAATTGAAATCAAAAGGACTGGTGTTTGCAGTCTCGTTCGTTACATTCATGACCCCATTAACATTCTCGGTAGCATTTGATGAAATATTGTAATTAAGATCTGGACCAGCATAGACATTAAGGTTCACCGGAATACTGGTCACAGAAGGAACGAGAAATTTCAACAAAATGGGGACTTCAAAATAGTCTATGGCAATAGTGTAGCTTTCACCAGCCTCTTGCGAACCAGTTGCACCCTTCGCAGAGTACAGAGCTTCTGGTTCCAAAGCAAGAAATGATGTTAATTTATATGACAAAAAACCCCCTATTAATAGACCTTTGCGGGTGGAATTACCTGGAGGAATGCTAACACCATTAAGGCTTGCAAAATTAATCCCTATTTTTCCTCCGATTTCGAGTGAAGATTGAGCAAAAAGACTTGCTGCAGAAACCAAAAAAATCAGAGTGGAAAACACATAAAGTTTTGTTTTCATTTAAATACTCACCTTTTTGCTATTAGTTGATAATTCCTTTTTTTCTAAGTGAAAGAAGCCCCGGCTTTTTTATAAAAAGAAATTATGATATAGTGGAATTTAAGAAATTGATCATTAAGGATTTGAGGACAATTGATAAACAATTGCTTAGACATTACTATACTAAAGAAAGATCGATTCCTAAAATTTATATATATACCCGGCTCTAAGACTAAAATAATTGGCATCACTGATAATCATATATTTTGCAGATAAATCTACGACACCAGGAATATTGAGAGGAAGTTCGTAACCTCCCCCAACTGCAAACGTAAATTTGCTTTGACTGGGAGACGGATTTGGATAATTAAATCCGGTATATGTCGTAACATTACTGTTATTTCCGCTGCTATTGAAGCTGAAGAATTCTACTCCCAAAAGCGCTGTTCCGTAAACTCCAATGCCAGGGACAAAATAGTACTTTACTCCCCCAAGCAACGGAACAACATTGGCGCTCGCTCCGGTGTAACTTGCATATGCATTTTGTCCTGATTTGCTTCCAAAATGTAAATATCCCAAATAACCTGTTAAAGTAAGAGGAAGTGTATGAAGTTCGTAATCTACAGTAGCAGACGGACCAAATCCGGTTGTGCTGCTATTACTGAAACTTCCTCCTGTTGGAAATGCCACTTCTAGACCTGCACCCACTGAGATATTATTTGTCTGTGCTTTTGTTAATCCAACACAAAGTAGAAAAAATAAAATTGAATAAAATAACTTTTTCATAAAAATTCAGCTTTCAATAAGGTTAATATTATCTATTCAATTGATAGAATTATACTACAATTCCACAGACAGAATGGTTCTGCTAATCCATATTAAAACTGTCAATTAGAATAGATGGTAAAGTTATTTATCTATAAAATATCTTATATCCGTTGGTTTAGATTTATCAGCATCCCGGTTAAATAAACTAAATAATGACAGAGTTTATATTTCCTGCCTGCTGAGATTTCGAGAGCTAACATAACATTTATTTTAACCTGAAACAATGAGAATTTTTTCAAAAAAGTACTTTTTATTATATCGTCACATCCCTACGATTCAAACACAAATACATTGATGGAAAGACATTTGGTTTTCTTATGAATAGACGATCCTTGGAATAAGCATTCTCTGAATTTCTTGCATTTTATGTGTACATGAAGATTACATTCCTTAAATTTCGTTTAACGTTATCACCAAAACTTGAACATGATAAAAACTATAATAAAAGTTGCACTTCTTCTATTATTACTTGTTGCTTTAATCTGGATTGGATTTTATTCGGG
>JBJKPP010000165.1:0-3574 GCA_046706145.1 Ignavibacteriaceae bacterium
TATCCCTGAAAGTCAGCTTAAGAATCAGGCTATAAGCCATTTTATTAATGGAGCTACATTTGAAGCGGAAGGGGATTTTGCAAATGCCATTCTAGAGTTCCAGGATGCATTACGGTTTGATACAGCAGCCGGCATTTACTATGCTTTGGCTAAAAACTACTTTTTCCTAAATAAAATTCCCCGCGCGCTGCAGAACGGTGAAAAAGCTCTTAGCATGGACTCTACAAAATCCGATTATTATTATTTGTTGTCTGATATATTTTCAAGCTCTGGTCAATTTGACTCATCTGCGGTTGTTTTGGAACAGTTGATAAAAAGAGATTCATCACAAGTTAATGCATATTATAAACTTGCAACGATTTATGAAAACAGCAAACCCCTTAAGGCAGTCCAGGTATACAATAAATTAACAAATATAATTGGAGATGATTGGAATGTTCTTGCCCATGTTGCCCAGTTGCAGGAAAAATTAGGAAACATTGATAAAGCAGCGGATGCCTACAAAGACTTGTTGAGACTTGATCCGGGGGACAAAGATTTACAAAGTACCGTCCTTGATTTTTATTTCAGGAACAAACTCTATGAAAAGGCCATGAAGCTTGCGAACGATGTTTTACTACTTACCCCGGATGATTTACACGCAAGAGAAATAAAGGCAAGGGTTTATTTGGTACAGGGTAAATGGGATCTTGCGTCAAAAGAATTTTCGTATATACTTAACAAAAAAGATGTTCCGCTAGAATCCAAGATAAAAATTGGCGCTGCTTATTTTGAACAATCCTTTAAAGATAGTACACTTTTACCAGTAGCGAAAGAATTTTTTGAATCTATTGATAAAGACACTACAGATTGGCACGTTAAAATGTATTTAGGCGCTATTGCAATCAATGAGCATAACGATTCTTTAGCCATTGAAAACTTTAAGCAAGTTACAAAACTTGCAAAGTGGAATAACCAGGGCTGGATAAGACTCGCCGGTCTTTATTATGACAACAAAAAATATGGAGAAGCTATAAAAGTTCTCAACGAAGCAATTGGTTCCTTCCCGGAAGATTTTACGATGAATTTTATTCTGGGCCTTTCATATTCGCAGGAGAACGAGAATATAAAGGCTAGAAAATATTTAGGAAAAGCTGCAGACTTGAATCCTAATAACCCAGATGCGCTCTCTGCCTACGGATTTATTTTAAATCAGACTAAAGATGATTCTGATGCAATAAATTATTTAACCAAAGCTCTTGACCTACAACCACATGATGTAAATATACTCGGAACTCTAGGATTGATATACGATGGTCAGAAAAAATACAATCTTTGTGATAGCGTCTATGAAGCCGCACTTAAAATTGATTCGGCGAATGCATTGGTGAATAATAATTATGCATACTCACTTTCTGAGAGGGGAATACAATTGGAAAGAGCATTAAAAATGGTGAATATTTCCTTAAAAGCTGAACCAAAAAATTCTTCTTACCTTGATACAAGAGGGTGGATTTATTATAAAATGGGGGATTTGGAAAAAGCCAAAGCGGATATTGAAGCCGCATTGAAAATAAACAGCAAAAACCCCACAATGCTGGAACATCTTGGGGATATAGTTTTTAGAATCGGTCAGAAAGATTATGCTAAGGAACTTTGGCAAAAAGCTTTGAAAATGGATTCCACAAACACTGAATTAAGACAAAAAGTTAGTAAAGGGACAATTTGAAGAAAATCCGCTACGCATTATTAATCTTCTCTCTAACAATTTTGTTTTTTTTAGAGGGCTGTGTAACTTCTAAACCAACTGAAAATTTTGAGCCGCTGCCTGCCGAAAGATTAGTCAGCAAGCTTGAATCCAACAGAAGAAATATAATTAATTTTGAAGGTTCCGGCACACTGCACGTAAACTCTACAACAATTGATAACTCTGCTTCATTCCAGGTCATTTTAGTGAAACCGGATTCTATTTATCTAACAATTATGGGACCTTTCGGGATAGAACTGGCTCAAGCACTTGTTACAGAAGACAACTTTGTTTTTTATGATGTGCTTAAGAATGTTGCTTACAAAGGAAAGGTTGATGACTCGATTTTAAAGGGGATTTTTAAAATAAATCTTCCTTTTGGTGATTTGGTTGATGCATTTATCGGTTCGGTAAATCTAACAGATAGGCTGTACAAAACACCAAATCAATACAAGGTTGAAGGGGACCAATATGTGCTTACATATTTTGACTCCGATTCTACTAATGAAACGATTTACAAAGTCAGCATTCGGGATCTAGGAATAACTAATTATCAGGTAATTGATGATAATAATGTTGAATTGGAAGGTAAATATTCGCAGTTCGGATTAATAGATGGTGTAGCGTTACCTTATCATATCGAAGTTGAGAATAAACGAAAAAATCAAAGTGTGACTATAGATTATAGAAGCATGAAAACGAACAAGAGCGATATATATATAGATTTTAAATTACCAAGAGACGCGGTTGTTATTAAATGGTAAAAGTTTTTCTTTTTGTTTTACTTTTCATAATTCTTATTTGTTCTATCTCTTTCCCTCAGGGTAAAAGTAATATTACCCAAAAAAAGAGTGAGCTTAATGAGATTCAAAGTGAAATCGATTCACTTGAAAATCAATTAAAAATGAAAAGTACAAAGGAAAAGGCCACCTACGAAGATTTGCAAAATTACAGCAAGCAAAGATATCTTCTTAATAAGCTTATCAATAGACTAAGAAGAGAAGAAAAAGGAAAACAGAACGAAATAGATGACAAAACCAGTCAAGTTGATTCTCTCAAAAGTGAAATTTCAATTTTGCAAAAGAACTATGCTAAATATTTAGTCGCAATTTACAAATATGGTAAGATGAGTGAACTTGCATCACTTTTTGATGCGGAATCGATCGAGCAGGCAATTCTGAGGTATAAGTATTTACAGAAGTTCTCTGAAAGAAGAAAAGAAGATCTGGATACATTGGCGAGTAACATTTCTGAATTGAATATTGCAAAGGAAAAATTAGAAGGAGATATTCAAAGCAAAAAGTTGTTAACTCAAAGAAAATTGGTAGAGGAGAAAGGGTTAAGCTCTAAGGTAAAGAAACGTAAAAAAATTCTGAACTTAGTAAAAAATGACAAAGCTGCCTTAAAAAAGGAACTAAATGCGAAGAAGAATGCAGAAATTAAGATACGACAAATCATAGCCAATCTAATTGCTGAATCGGAGAATCAAAAAAACAGTACCATGCCGATAGAAAATGCACCTGTCGAGTCTAAAACTCCTGTCAAAAAAAGTTATGATCTAAATTTATCTACAGCTAATTTTACTTCTTTTGCTGATCTAAAAGGCAATCTAAACTGGCCAATTCTTGATGGAAAAGTTATTCGCAAATACGGTCAGAATGTTAATGATAATTTAAATACCGTAACCTTGAATTACGGCATCGATATAAAAGCTACTGATGATTTGGATGTAAAGTGTGTTGCTGAAGGTGTAGTTTCAATTATAGATTGGATCCCGGGCTACGGCAGTGTTGTAATAGTAACACATAAAGGGGATTACAGGACAGTTTACAGTCATCTTGGTGAACT
>JBJKPP010000166.1:0-4310 GCA_046706145.1 Ignavibacteriaceae bacterium
ATTTTTCTTCCATCCAGCATTCTATTAATGGCTGTATATTCTCCTTGCAGAGGAATCTTTGTGGAATCATATGTATGTGAAGGACGCACAATCGTAACTGGAAAATTATCTTCCTTATACAATTTTGCAGCGAGATTTTCACACTTTATTTTATTCTGAGAGTATTCCCAGTATGGATTATCAATCGGTTCTGTTTCTCGCACGGGTAGATTTGGTGGTTTCTGATATACTGATGCGGAACTAATAAAAATATATTGTAAGGTTTTGTTTTTGAATAGTTCGTAATCATTCTTCACCTGGTCAGGTGTATATGCGACGAAATTAATCACGCTGTCGAAAGAGAGAGATTTTATTAAATCCTTTAATTTCCCGGTTTCCTTAATGTCTCCCTTTATATGATGGGCGCCTTTGGGTATTCTATTTTCGTGATTGCCGCGGTTAAGCATATAAACATCAAATCCTTTTTCAATGCATAGTTTAGAACACTCTGAACTTATAACTCCTGTTCCTCCAATAAATAATACTTTCATTTGCTGTTTCTCCTGTTTGCTTTTTTACAAACTTAATTAATTTCTACGACTTAATTTTTAGGAGTGTATTCTACGCTTTTTATCGAAGTATATTAGTAGAAGTGCTTGTTTGAAAGTGTACCTTCAAACTTTCAATGAAGACCATTTGTTCTTGCTGATTATAATAAGTTTTGCAAGAATTAGCCTAAATAGTAATAGCTTGGTCTTTCACTTGACGAATGAAATAACGATTTTGATAAACTAAGGTAAAGTTTGTTTAAGTCTAGTGGTTTTACGAAGGTATTTACAGGTTTTAGGAAATAGCTATCGATAAGAGACATATATTCAGGATAGCCAGTAATAAAGATATATGGTATTTTTACCAACTCTGAAATTCTTGAGATGGCTTCTATACCGTCCAGTTCACCTTTAAGGGTTATATCTGAAATTATTAAAGATGGAAAATAATCAGTTGCACGTTCCATTAATTCGCGACCAGAGGTAACAGGGTCATAGACAAAAAAATCTTTTTTTTCAAGAAACTGCTTTATGTTAATTGCAGTAATTAGTTCATCTTCACATATTAATATTTTTCTTTTTTCGTTAAACATCTTTACCTCCGCGCCTTTATTTAGGTTAGAAATTAATTTAATAGAGAAATTATAAAAAGGGAAAAAACTATTCTTATGGGATATGTGTGCCCAAAATCAATCTTAATTTACATTGTTGGTTTGATAGCTGTTAGAATTCTTGGACAAGTAATTACGTTTAACATCTTTTAATCATTTTGTCATGTTGCTCTAATCTTTTGCAAAAACTTCTTATATTTAACTGGTGCTGTTTCATATCTTTCAAAAGTAATAAAATTTATACTGCTGATGAAAAAATTCGAGACGGAAATCCATCTAAGCCGCGAGATGCGATTAATGGATGCCACTCTAATCGGCGTAGGTGCAATGATTGGTGCAGGCATATTTGTGTTAACGGGAATAGCAGCAGGTGTTGCAGGTCCAGGATTAATTCTAACCTTTGGTCTTAACGGTATAGTTGCTTTGTTTACTGCCTTTTCATATGCGGAGCTTGGTTCATGTTTTCATGATGCGGGTGGGGGTTATCTCTGGGTAAAAGAAGGATTGCCGAAATGGAATGGTTTTATTTCCGGTTGGATGAGCTGGTTCGCACATGCTGTTGCATGTAGTCTGTATGCTCTGGGTTTTGGTGCCTATTTTGAATTAGTTCTGCATGAGTTCAACATAGTGCTGCCACATTGGGGATTTTTCTCACCCCAAAAAATTCTGGCTGCAGTCACGGCACTTGTCTTTGCTTACGTCAATTTCAGGGGTGCTTCTGAAACAGGTAAAATTGGTAATATTGTTACAATTGCAAAAATTGTCATTCTGATGATTTTTATTGCTTTTGGGATCAACCTGATATTTCATCGCCCTGATTGGAAAGAGGCTTTTACACCTTTTCTACCTCATGGTTTTTCTGGTGTTTTTAAAGCTATGGGATTAACCTTTATAGCATTTGAAGGTTTTGAAGTTATTTCACAATGCTCCGAAGAAATCAAGAATCCAAAAAAGAATATTCCAAGGGCTGTATTCTTGTCACTAATAATTGTTGTGCCGATTTATATCTTAGTTTCGATTACTGCCATAGGTGCCGTAAAACCTGCTGGAATGACACCATGGGATTATTTGGCTTTACATAAAGAAACTGCGCTGGTTGATGTTGCAAGAACATTCTTTTCAGGCGGCGGAATAATGCTCCTAATCGGGGGACTAATATCTACAATGTCTGCTCTTAACGCTACTGTTTATTCTTCGTCCCGTGTTGCTTATGCGATGGGGAAAGATAGAAATTTTCCTGCTTTTTTTAGTAAGGTTCATAAAAAAAATCTTACTCCGCATCTATCAATTATGTTTTCGCTTTTCATTGTTGTTCTTATGGCAGTGTCTCTTCCAATTGAAGACGTTGCAAGTGCAGCCGATATTATGTTTTTGCTTTTATTTCTCCAGGTAAATATCACTCTAATACGGTTAAGGAAAAAAAGACCCGACCTGGATAGAGGATTTTTTACTCCCTTGTTTCCATATCTTTCAATCCTTGGAATCTTATTATTACTATTTCTTGCAGTATTCATGTTTGAATATAGTCCAACTGCATGGATTGTTACAGCAGTTTGGGTTGCTTTGGGAATGTTAATATATCAGACTTATGCTTCTAAACGCGAGGTTGAACATGTAAAGAAGGTTAAATCCCTTGAGAGATTAGAACGGAAAGAATATAAAATTTTAGTTCCTCTTGCAAATCACAGGTCAGTTCCCAGTTTAACTCATATTGCAAAAGCACTTGCAGTAAAAAATAGTGCCGAAGTATTATTTCTTCATGTGAATGAAGTTAAAGAGGGAAGCCCTTTGGTAGAACAAGCAAGCGATAAAGCTAGGGCAAAACCATTATTCGAAACCGCTGAGGAAATTATGGGAGAATCTGATTTGAAAGCTAGGTCTATCATTACAGTTGCCCATAGAATATCCGAAGGAATTGTGCATACTGCGGAAGAAGAGAATTGTAATTTTATAATTGTAGGGCGTCAAAAGAATCCTGATTTTATAGAAAGGTTCTTCTCTTCTATAATTGATAGTGTAATTCAAAAATATCCTGGCGAAGTTGCAGTTCTACATGGAAATTTTAAGAAGGAAAAAATAAAAACCTTGCTCATTCCGTTTAGTACAGATATTCATGCTATTTTAGCTACAGAGGTTGCTCCTGCTTTCATAGATTATTTTGGTTGTAAGGTAAAGATTTTATTAGTTTATGAACCCAACACCTCATTAGCTGAAAGAGAAAAAAGGGAGCAAATGGTGAAGCAAATCGTTGATGAGAATAAAATTCCTGCAGAAATAATAATTTTCCCAGACAACGATATTTTGGAAGGCATTTTGACCGAGTCTAAAAAAGCAGATATGATATTGATGGGCGGTAGAACCGGTGATTTTTTAGAACTTTTATTAGGAAGATCATTAGCACAGGAAATTACAGAACAGGCACACTGTCCGGTTCTCTGGGTTAAAGAATATGAGGAAAGGGAATCATTCTGGAAGCTTTTATTAAAACCAACAAAACAAATTGGAGTTGAAAATGGACAGTACGATTCAGGGTCCGTTTTTTGATTTTGGAAAACAGATTATTGATTACTTACCTAATTTACTAGCAGGTATTGTTTTATTAGGTCTTGGCTGGTTAGTGGGCTGGATTGTTAAAAGAATAGTTGTACAATTACTGGTTGCACTAAAATTTGACAGGTTGTTTACAAGGATGAGATGGCGGAGAGCTTTATCCAAAGCAGATGTACGTTACGCACTGTTTGAGTTTGTCGGGAACATGTTTTTCTTTATTGTATTTTTAATTTTCCTCAACTCTGCCCTTGATGCTATGAAATTGACAATCCTCTCAAATTTGATCCAGAGAGGTGTTCTTTTTATTCCGAAGCTGATAGTTGCGCTAATAATTTTTGGTTTCGGGTGGATTATAGCAGGGAGAGTATCTAATTCGGTTTATAATGCTTTAATTAAAGAAAATGTGCCCGAATATTCTCTTATTTCCAGATTTACAAGGTTTGTAATACTACTTTTCTTTTCTGCTATGGCGCTTGCTGAAATAGATATTGCTGTAGAAATTGTAATAATTGGTTTTACTACAATAATAATTTCTTTAGCAATATTGGCTATTCTTATTACTGTAATTAAAGGCAGAACTAGTCTGGATAAGTTTATAAAAAATTCGGAGTAAGTTGTCATT
>JBJKPP010000167.1:0-4556 GCA_046706145.1 Ignavibacteriaceae bacterium
GATTCTTTTGCCTTTGACCTATCATGTTTCAGTATGTATGCCTTTGCCATTAAATAATTAGTATATGGATCTTGTTGATCAGCTTGACTAAGTTCTGACAAAGCGTCATCTGCTTTTCTTTTCTCAATATCAATTAATCCCATTAGTTGGTGAGCATTCTTAATTTGATTTTGATTTTTCATTGTCGATACTTCTACCATCACCTTTTGAGCATCGGCATCCGCAGTTTTGAAGTCTTTTTTCATTGCGGCGATGCGGCTTTCATCAGTTAATAGTCCAATGTTTACAAGAGCCTTTATTGATTGAGGAGCTGATGAACTCAAAACCATTTTGTTTGCATCTTCATAGTTTTTCATTGCATCGCTGTATTTCCCCATTTCAAAAAAGATATCGCCTTTGTTGAATACACCATCTGCAGCATCCAGCTGGTCATTTTCTTGTTTGTACATGTCAATAATTTTATCAAGTTCTTTCATAGCATCTTCCGGCTTCCATTGATCTACATAAGTCAGAACTATACCGTTTAATGCTGTCATCTTATCATTTTGATTTGTTGAATTGTTATACATTCTTTGAAGTTCATCCCTGGCATCTCCATATTGTCCCTGGTAAATATAATCTGCAGCTATGCCGATATGGGATGATGTGAAGTTTGGATCTCTGGATAAAGCTTTCTGATAGTTTTCTATTGATTGAGTAAATTTTCCCTCCTTCATTAGAAGTTCAGCATACGAATCGTATGGATTAGGTTCATCTGGGATTAATTCTGTATATTTTTGGAATGCCTTCTCAGCTTCTGCATACTTCCCATCTCTAAGATAGGCATATCCCAATAAATTATAAGCTGGACTATAGGTTGAATCAATATTTATTGCTTTCTCGAATTCTGATGTTGCATTCGTGTTATCTTGTTGACCCAAATAATAATTTCCTAACAAGAATAGCGCCTGAGGATCTTTGGGGTATAAAGATACTAAAGAATCGTAATCTGCCTTTGCCTGAGTTGGGTTTTGTTCTACAATCTGAGCCTGAATACCTAATATCATTAAACGTTCACCATCAGAAACCTTACTACTAAGAGAGACGGCTTTATTTAAGTCTTTAAAAAAAGCTTTAGCTGTAGGTTGAATTTGGGCACGCATATAGTAAGCCATAGCAAAATTTGAATCTTCACTAATTGCATTGTTAAAATATTGCATAGCCTCTTGTCTCCGAAGCGTATTCATCAGGTTCATACCTTTATTGTAGTCAGCCTTAGCCTGACTTGAAGAAGTTGTAATTGGTATTGTTTCCGACTTCTTAGGGGATGTAGAACATCCCGCTAGAAAAAGTGCCAACAGAATAAGCCCGACGGGAAAAAATAAAGTGAACTTTTTGTTTCTCATAGTGCCTCCTCGACAATTGTTAGATATGTTATGTATTGCTAAAAATAGCCCAAACCTTAAAGAAAGTAAGTTATAATATAAATGAAAAAAAATTTTACGATGAATATGATAACTTATTTCAACTTAATAAATTGTTACCCTTTATTCAAGTAAAATACAAGCAATATCATTAGATTTTTATACAAGGATGGGTAAGATGTGGAATGGATTATATAATTTAATTGATATAATGTTTTAGAGGCGCCGGTCGGATTCGAACCGACGAATAAAGGTTTTGCAGACCTTCGCCTTAGGCCACTTGGCTACAGCGCCTTATTTTCTAATTGGTGATTAGTTATCAGTGATCGGTAATTTTTAATTAGCAGCAGTTATCGATGATGATTAACCCCTGCCGCTAGATTATACTTGACCGATAACAGATCACCGATAACCATTTACTTCTTAGAGCGGGAAACGGGACTCGAACCCGCGACATCAACCTTGGCAAGGTTGCGCTCTACCAACTGAGCTATTCCCGCATTTTATCTTTAAGACTAAATTAATTCCTTTTAACGACTTAAATTTCAATCTTCTAAGCGCAAATATAATGGTTAAAATAGATTCTTCCAAAATAAGATGTTAACTCTATTTTCTAGGTCCATGTGTATATCCTCTATATGGAACTGAATGCTGAACTGTTATAAAACAATCCTTATCAATGGACTCAATGATGTTTATAACTTTGCGCTGGTTTTTCCTTTGCGCTATTACTACAATTACTGAAATACCACCCGCACTGCCTTCACCTGGAATAATGGTCACTCCAATTCTACCTTTTCTTAATGCATCTGCAATTTTATCAGTGTAAAATTTTGATATTATATTCAACTGAACAAAGCCTAGCCCTATTTTTTGCTCTAATGAAATACCAATAATATTTCCCAATGCAAAACCAGTGGCATACCCAAATAGATTTGCAATATTATCAAGGTGCTGCATTATAAATCTGATTGCAAAAATCCAGATTAGGACTTCAAAAAAACCAGCTATTCCCGCATGATATTTTTTCCCTTGAACTACAAGAATGGTTCGAAATGTGCCGATAGAAACATCACAAATTCTCATTAGCATGATGACCACGGCACCGGATACAACGCTAATAATTTCATTCATGATATGTCCCCTAATTCTTTCGAAAACCTATTACTTAAATATACATTAATGTTTTTTTATATATATTTTTATTCAGAATAAATAAAGAAAATGACAAAGAAAATGTTCGAAACTGAACGAAATGATTTGATAGAAAAATTATCGTTGAATGGTATTAGTGATAAGAATGTACTAAAAGCTATATACGATGTACAGAGACATAAGTTTGTCCCGCATGCCTTGGTTCATCATGCATATAAGGATGTGGCTTTGCCTATCGGATACGGACAAACAATTTCTCAGCCTTACACCGTAGCCGTTATGACGCAAGCTTTGGAGTTGGAAACTGGAAGAAAAGTCTTGGAAGTTGGGACAGGCTCGGGTTACCAAGCGGCTATTCTTGAAAAAATGGGAATGCAAGTTTACACTATCGAAAGACAACTTGATATTTACCTCCATACACAGAAGTTATTCGACAAACTCGGTAGTAGAGTTCATATGAAATATGGAGACGGGACCATTGGTTGGGAAGAATTTGCTCCTTTTGAAGGCATTATTGTTACCGCCGGTTCACCCTCCATTCCACTTTCCTTAAAAAAGCAATTAGCAGTAAACGGAAGGCTGGTTATTCCGGTTGGGACTATGAAATCACAAACTCTTAAAGTGATAAAAAGAATTGATGACGACCAATTCGAGGAAAAAGAAATACCGGAATTCATATTCGTACCACTTATCGGCAAGGAGGGATGGAACGATCAGAATTGACTACTGCACGGAAAGTAATTGTAATTGTAGGACCAACATGTTCCGGTAAGACTGATTTGTCTCTTCAGTTAGCTGAGAATCTAAACACTGAAATTATTTCTGCTGATAGCCGGCAAGTTTTCAAATATTTAAATATTGGTACAGCTAAACCCAGCAAAGGATCAAGAAACAAGATAAAACATTATTTTGTAGATAATTTAGAACCGGATGAAAATTTCAACGTTAGTATTTTTGAGAATCATTCCTTAAAAATTATTGAGGATTTATTCAAAAAAGATAAAATTCCTATTGTCGTTGGCGGTTCTGGGTTATATGTTAAGGCTCTTATTGATGGAATTTTTAATTCTGCTGATTCTGATGAGCAAATCAGAGAACAGCTTAATAAGATGAAAGAAGAATTTGGGATAGAATATTTATATCAGGAACTCAAATCTGTTGACCCTAAAAGTGCTGAAAAAATGCTTCCACAAAATTACAAGAGAGTAATGAGAGCTTTAGAGGTTTATTATTTAACCGGACAAACAATTGATAAACATCAAGAAAAATATAAGAGGGAATTAAACATAGATTTTAAGCAATATGGATTAATGTGGGATAGGAAAAAGCTTTATGAAAATATTGAAAATAGGGTAGATGTCATGATTCAGGAGGGATTGGTTGATGAGGTGAAATCAATTTTGGAAAGAGGATACAGTAAAGAATTAAATGCCTTAAACACTGTTGGTTATAAGGAAGTTATTTCTTTTATAGAAAAAGATATTGAATATGGAAAAATGATTGAATTAATTAAGAGAAATACACGAAGATTTGCAAAACGTCAGCTAACATGGTTTCGAACTGACAAAAGAATATTTTGGTATGATATTCATGACAAGAATGAGTTTAAAATAATCGCTAGTGACATATCAAAAAGAGAAAAATTGGATGAAAGAAAAAATTAAAATAGCATCGGGACAAGGATTCTGGGGAGATTTAATTGATGCTCCTTATCAGCAAGTAACTAAAGGAGATATTGATTATTTGATGATGGATTACTTAGCTGAATTAACTATGTCGATTTTACAAATTCAGAAGAATAAAAATCCTGATCTTGGTTACGCAAAGGACTTACCTTCGATGTTAAAAAATATTTTACTGATATGTAAAGAAAAAGGAATTAAAATTATAACAAATGCCGGCGGCGTTAATCCGGTTTCATGCGCAAGCGCCGTGTTAAAGGTAGCTAAAGAATTGGGAATAAAGGAATTGAAAGTTGGAGTTGTCCTGGGCGATGAT
>JBJKPP010000168.1:0-26498 GCA_046706145.1 Ignavibacteriaceae bacterium
TGAAACTCTCAAATGAAGAAATTTTACGTTACAGCAGGCATCTCATAATGCCCGAAGTAGGAATGAAAGGTCAGAAAAAATTAAAAGCTGCAAGTATTTTGATGATTGGTGCCGGTGGACTGGGTTCTCCTCTGGGAATGTACCTTGCCGCAGCAGGAATTGGAACATTGGGAATAGTGGACTTTGATGTTGTTGATGAAACAAACCTTCAAAGGCAGCTTTTACATGGCACTAACGATGTTGGAAGGTCAAAATTAGAATCTGCAAAAGAAAAAATAAATGATATTAATCCAAACGTAAAAGTAATAACACACGAAACAAGATTAACTTCGGAAAATGCACTCGACATTATATCAAAATACGACATGGTAGTTGATGGCACCGATAATTTCCCTACACGCTATCTTGTGAACGACGCATGTGTTTTGCTTGGCAAACCATATGTTTACGGTAGTATATTTAGATTCGAAGGACAGCTTACAGTTTTTGACCCAAAGAATGGCCCATGTTATAGATGCTTATATCCCACTCCCCCGCCACCTGGATTAGTGCCGAGCTGCGCAGAAGGCGGAGTACTAGGAATTTTACCTGGAATCATTGGTTCGCTACAAGCATTAGAAGCAATTAAACTTGTTATTGAAGAAGGCAAACTGCTTACCGGAAGGCTGCTCTTATTTGATGCGCTTAATCTTAAATTCCGTGAGTTAAAACTTCACAAAAATCCTGATTGCCCAATTTGTGGTGATAATCCTTCAATCCATGAATTAATTGATTACGAAGAATTCTGCGGAATATCCCCTGATGATAATTACAGTCTTCAGGATACAATTTCAGTTAACCAGTTGAAGGATAAATTAGAAGAAGGAGAAGATATTTTTATTCTCGATGTTCGTGAACCGCATGAATACGAAATCAGCAACTTAGATGGTTACTTAATTCCGCTTAATGATTTACCCGATAGAATCAACGAACTTGATTCTTCCAGAGATATAGTGGTACACTGTAAAATGGGAGGAAGAAGCGCAAAAGCTGTTTCATTTCTGAAACAAGCAGGATTTAAGAAAGTAAAGAATCTACTCGGTGGTATAAATGCCTGGGCAGAAAATATAGACCGGGATATGCCGGTTTATTAGTGAAACAAAAAAGGACCTATATTAAAGATAAATTGGAGAAATAATGAGTGAGATTGCTGAAAAAATAGATAACACTGCTTTAAAATTTAATCAAGGCTCGATAGTGTCCTTTACAGGATTAGCTTTTTTGCTAAATGTTTATTGGCTAGTTGCATTAGTCGGTATCATTCTTCTATTAGACACTGCAGTTCCGGGAACAGGCCTATTCAAATTAATTTACAAATTAGTTGCGAAACCATTAGGACTTCTAAAGCCTAACATAGTCGAGGAAAGTAAAACGCCACACCAGTTTGCACAGGGAATGGGAGGGATTTTTCTTTTATTATCCTTTAGCTTTTTACAATTCTTTGGGCTAACAGTTCTGGGATGGGCGTTATCATTCATCGTTATTGCTTTAGCTTTTGTTAATATCACAGTGAATTTTTGTACAGGTTGCTTTATTTACTTTCAGATTCAAAAAATAAAATTATCTTATACTAAATCAGCAGCGGAGAGTAAAAATGCTTGAGAGGGTTCTAGCTTTATTTTTGTTTTTACTTATAACTTATTTTCTTACAAGGCGATTTAATTTTAAAAAAGTAAACTCAGCGGAAGTCCTATCAATTAATTTATCAAATACAAATCCACTCTTGCCTACGATATTATATTTTTCGACAGAGCAATGTGTACAGTGTAAAAGCACCCAAACACCGGCATTATATAAATTACAAGACGAAGGAAAGCACTTTAATTTAGTATCGTTGGATGCCCTAAAAGAAATCGAATTGACAAAGCAACTAAACATAAAGACTGTTCCTGCAACAGTACTTTTGAGTCAAGATAAAAAGTTGCGTTTTGTAAATAATGGATATGTATCAGATATACTATTAAACAAACAACTGATGAAATTGTAATAATATATAAAATTTGAAAGGAGAATTTAATGAGTGATATTAAAGAAAGAGGTTATGCAAATTCCAACGTGCTTGTTTCGACTGATTGGGTTGCAGAACATTTAAAAGACCCGAATGTTAGAATTATAGAATCTAATGAAGACCCACTTCTCTACCCTTCCGGGCATATTCCCGGTGCTGTTCAGGTAGATTGGGAAAAAGACTTAAATGACCAGCTAAAAAGAGATTACTTAAACAAAGCACAATTTGATAGGTTGATGTCAAAAATAGGTGTCACTCCGGAAACGACGGTTGTCCTATATGGTGACAAAAACAATTGGTGGGCCTGTTATTCTTACTGGGTTTTCCAATTATTCAATCATGGAAATGCCAAAATAATGGATGGGGGCAGATTGAAATGGGAAAAAGAGAAAAGAGAATTCACAAGAGATGTACCCCAATATCCAAAAACAAAATACGAAGCATCCGAAAGAGATGACTCGGTTATTCGCGCTTTCAGGGACCAGGTTTTACAACACGTTAAGAACAGCCATAAGTTAGTAGATGTTCGAAGCCCACAAGAATATTCGGGTGAAAGATTGCATATGCCGGATTATCCTAACGAAGGAGCATTACGTGGTGGACATATTCCAGGTGCTAAGAATATTCCATGGGCAAAAGCTATAAATCCGGATGATGGCACATTTAAAACTGCCGATGAATTAAAAAGCATTTACGAAAAAGATAACGGTTTAAAACCTGATGACGAAGTAATTGCATATTGCCGAATAGGAGAACGCAGCAGTCATACCTGGTTTGTCTTGAAAAATCTTTTAGGCTTCCAAAAAATACGCAATTATGATGGAAGCTGGACTGAGTGGGGGAACTCTGTTGGTGTTCCTATTGAGAAATAAATCAATCTGAAACTAGAAGAACATACTCTCACTATATTTATTTTTCCGCATTGATCCAAAAATGTTGGGCTTGATGCGGAATTTTTAATAAATAGGCGTTCCCTGATGAAATCTCAACTTCCAGCCCTCAGAGGTTCTAATCCAAATGGAGCTTCTATTGGCAATTGTTATTTCTTCTTTCCCTATTTCACTAACGCAAGTGACTAAAACAACATTATCAGTTATTGGATTAACTTTAAAATTTTTAAGCAGTAGGTGAGCATTGATTTCTTACAAAGGTGCGTTAAGTGTATCTTCTATACTATAAATACGGCCGGAACGACCAAATTCGAAAAAGCCTGGTGTCGGAACTTTTTCCACGTAATCTCTGTCGAATCTTTTTTCAATAATCAAGAGTGATTCTTCCAATTCTTTTAGTTTATCAAAATCTTCCTTTTTTATTTGCATAAACGTCTCCACCTGTTGGAAGATTAGTTTGAATGAGATGGTTTAAATATTTGAGCGTACTGAGCTGTAATATACGATCCAAGAACAAGAACTGCGGCTCCAGCTTGTGCTAGAAGACCTTGAACATTTGGGAAAACCGCAAACCACAATCCGACCCAATCAGGAATAGAAATTTGTATAGGGGTGGTGGGTATCCAGCCAGCCTGCTGCATTTCTTGTACGCTTTCACCAACCATAACTAGTAGGACAACTCCAAGTAAAACTCCAGTAAGAATTAACATTTTCTTGTATGGCAAATGTTTATGTGCAGCAAAAGTTAACATTGCAACTATCCCTGTGAGCAAAACACCTATAGCCGCTCCGATTAAGACTACTGTGCTGCCATCTCTAAGTCTTAATTGTTGTAGAAATAAGACAATTTCAAACCCTTCGCGATATATGGCTGTAAAGCCTAAAAGTGCAAAGCCCTTAAACATATCAAAAGAACTTTTATTTGGCGATTCAATCAAACGGCGGCGGCGGTTTGTATGATGGGTAATCCAGCCGGTCCAATAAACTTTATGAAAGAACCAGTTCATCACGATGAGCAGAACGATGATAGCTAAAAGTCCGGTTGCTGCCTGTATATCAAGTTCAGGAAGATTTATATCGGAGAGGATTGCAACAACAATAAACCAGGTTGCAACTGTAGCAATTAAACCTATTCCCGCTCCAACTGTAACACCTTGTCCGTAGTTTTTTTCTTCTTTTCGCTTGAGTGCAGCAGTAATGGCTGCAAGAACGAGAATTGCTTCAAGACCTTCCCTAAAAACAAGTACGCCACAGCTTACGATAGCCGCGATTTCATTTAGGTTTTCCCCGGTTGGGTTAGGCGCCCCAGAAAAAGTAACAGCTTGCCAGATAATTACTCCGGCTACTAACAAAACACTTAATCCAATAAAAACTGATTTTATATTAGGACTTTTGAATTCTAATTTTCTCAAATTTTCGCTAAAAATTATTTCAATAAATAACCGAAGATTTTTCTAATGTATCTTACTTTTCCTAAGTTTTATTATTATTAAGACTAAATCTAAATATAATTATATTTCCCCCAAACTGGAAGCATAAAAAAGTGCGAAGTGACTTGAGCTAAACCAGTTCACAAAAAAAAATAAATTACAAAAGAGAATATTTGGGGATAATTTTGTTTGTTTTAAACAGCATTCACTATAGATGATTTTTACAAGAAGTATATTCTATTCATAGCGAAGAGCTTCTATCGGATCTAAATTAGCAGCTTTATAAGCGGGATAAGTGCCAAATATAGTGCCGACAAAAACACATAGTAAAATCCCAATTATAACCCAATCATACGGAATTGCCGATTGCGCATTAATGAGACCACCTACCATATTTCCTATTCCAATCCCAAGAACAATTCCTATTGCTCCTCCAGATAAACACAATAGGACAGCCTCAGTAAGAAACTGAACCAATATATTTCTTTTCTTTGCACCAACCGCTTTTCTAATTCCAATTTCTCTTGTCCTTTCTGTAACCGAAACCAACATTATATTCATTATACCAACACCTGCAGCAAGTAATGCTATTAGAGAAACTATCATGGCACCTATCCGGATTCCGCTTGTGATATCGTTAAACTGTGTTATAATGGACTCGTTACTGAAGATTGAAAAATCATTATCTTTTCCAGGCGCCACTTTTCTTATTGTTCTCATATAACCTGTAGCTGCATCAATTACATTATCATAATCTTGCTTACTGTATGACATAACTGTTATATTAACACTCGTATTTCGCTTACCATAAATTGATTGAAATTTAGTAATAGGCATTAAGATATAATTGTCCCTGCTGGAACCAAATAATTGCGGCTGTCTTTCCAAAACCCCAATAACTTTGAAGGGATGACCATCAACCCGAATTTCTTGACCAACAGGATTTATGTTGTCAAAAATCTTTTCCACAACATCCTGTCCTATCAAACAGACATCTGAGGAATAATCAATATCGGTTTGTCTTAGATCTCTACCGTAAGCAACGTTCCAATTGTTCGTCTTCATTGCGTCTGTGGTTATTCCTGCTACTGCTATATTCGGGTTAGTTTCTTTATTTCCATATTTGACAATCTTTCCCATCTGCCATTGTTCTGCACCAACATATTTAGCTTGGGTCAACATAGACTTTAACCGATAAGCTTCTTCGACTGTAATATCTTTCCTATTCCTCCAACTTCTATCCGCGTTTGGTCCGCCTCCATGTAGCTGATCGAACTTTTGAATTTGAAAAGTATTTTTATTTAAAAGTGAAAAACCGTTTTCAATACTATCCTGCAGCATTGTTATAATTGTCATTATCACAATAATGGAAAAAATTCCAACAACGATGCCTAAAACAGTAAGCATCGTTCTTAGCTTATTGTTTTTTACTGATTGAAATGCAACGGAAATAATTTGAGACAAGTTGATCATTCGTACCTCAGAGCTTCAACCGGATCCATTTTTGCAGCACTATATGCCGGGGCTAATCCGGCAAGAACACCGGTAATTAAGGAGACCAAAATAGCAATTACAACAGCACTATACTGAACTGAGGTAGGAATAAATTGATTCACCATAAAGCTCAGGGCAATTGCAAGCAGTAAGCCTACAATTCCTCCTATCAAACAAATAGAGGATGATTCAAAAATAAATTGCCCAAGTATAGCTCTTTTTCTAGCTCCCATTGCTTTTCTAATGCCAATTTCACGAGTTCTTTCTTTGACAGAAACAAACATAATGTTCATTATTCCAACAGCGCCAACAAATAATGATAAACCGGTAATTATGAGTCCGGCTATTTGAACAACACCGACAACACTGTTGTAATTGTCCATCAACCCTTCCTGTTCATTAACTGTAAAGTCATCTTCTTGATTATATTTTAATGCCCTTATTTTCCGCATTATTCCTTCTGCTTCAACTTTGGTATCTTCTAACATTGCTGGATTTTTGGCTTTCACATTTATAGTAACTGTACCATTTGAACTATTTACAAAATTTTTAAAAATTGTACCAATGGGAACAAAAACCTGATTGTCAGGATTAAATGGACCTAGAATGAAACTTCCTTGTTTTGCAAGCACCCCCACTACTTCATAATTATCCATTCCAATTTTTATCGTTTTATCCAGTGCATCTCCTAGGGGAAATAATTTGTCCGCGACTTCACTACCAAGAACAGCTACTTGCCTAGCACTATTACTTTCAATATCAGTATAAAATCTTCCCATAGAGAAAGTGAAGTTTGTAGTTTTCAGGTAATCAGCGGTGGACCCATTTAGGAATACATTATCAACTTTATTGTTTTTATATCTAAGGTTTTGCCTGGAGTTTATTACAGGAGCAACAGCGAGAGGAAGTTTAGCAAGTTCTTTAAACTTCTCAAAGTCAGCCATAGAAATATTTCGCCTGTTCCTCACTTTCCAATAATCTTCATTAGAAAACCAGGCCCACTTGTCTATATATAAAACATCAGAACCAAGAGCACTAATTCCGTTCTGGAAAGAGTTATTAATACCCTTTATGGCAGTAGTCATCAACACCACTGCTGTAATACCTATCACTATACTCAACATTGTTAAAAAAGAACGAACCTTATTTGCACGCAGAGCATTGAATGCGATTACAAACCCCTCCTTCATTTCGTAAAGAATGTTTCTCATTTTTTCCTTATAGATTAAGAATTTAATTTCACTTCGGGAATTTTTCTATTTGTAACTGCTGCGTCGCTCTCAATCAATCCATCCTTTAATCTAAGTACCCTTGCCGCATGCCGTGCAATATCCTCTTCGTGCGTAACCAGAATAATTGTATTGCCTTTTTCATAAATTTCATTGAAGAGCACCATGATTTCTTCGCCTGTCTTACTGTCCAGGTTACCAGTTGGTTCATCAGCCAAAATAATAGAAGGGTTTGTTACAAGCGCTCTGGCAATAGCAACTCTTTGTCTTTGTCCACCGGATAATTCATTCGGTTTGTGATGCATTCTATCACCTAGTCCTACATCGTTTAATGCTTGCGCTGCCCTTTCCTTTCTCTCGGTAGAAGGAAGGCCTGCATAAATTAAGGGTAGTTCAACGTTATGCAAAGCATCGGATCTGGCCAATAAATTAAATGTTTGAAAAACGAACCCAATTTCCTTGTTTCTTATTCTTGCGAGTTCATTGTCGGTCATTTCACTTACGCTGTTCCCATTAAATTCATAGAAGCCGCTTGTTGGTGTATCGAGGCAACCGAGCATATTCATTAAAGTTGATTTGCCAGAGCCTGACGGCCCCATGATAGCCACGTATTCATTCTTGTTAATCTTTAACGATATATCCCTTAAAGCGTGAACTTCTTCGCTGCCAACCTGATAAAATTTTGCTATATGTTCAATATGAATGATGGTCATCTCTAATTCCGATCTAATTTTGATTTGAAGTAATGTTGGGAGAATTCTTCTCGATCCTTACGTCAGAGCCATCGCTTAATTCTCTTGCTATAGCTCTATAACTTCCGCTAACAACCTCTTCCCCGCCTTTAAGTCCGGATGTTATCTCGATATAGTTGTTATCGCTTATGCCTGTCTGAACGGAAACAGATTTCACCTTATTGTTTTTGACCACAAAGACTATCTCTTGAGGTTTTTTGTTTATAACACTTGGTTTAGTAGTTCCGCTGCTGTTTTTATCTGCATTTTGGTCAATTTGATTAGTGCCCATTTCTGACCTAGCTGTAACACTTTGAATTGGAACCGAAATAACATTATCTTTTGTTTGAGTACGTATATCCGCATTACAGGACATTCCAGGACGCATTCCCGGATCAATGTCCATTAGTTTAATCTTAACAGTGAAATTTACTACTTGCTCCTGTGTCCCTGACCCTTGTGTAACGGCACTATTTCCAATTTCTGTAACAATTCCCTTAAAGATTCTGTCGCCATAAGCATCGATAGTTACGTTTGCCGTATCACCTTTAGCAACTAAAACTATATCGTTTTCATCCACATTGACTACTGCCTCCATGGTTTTCAAGTCAGCTACAGTCATCATATTTGTACCCTGGCTGTATCCGCTTCCCAGAACTCTATCTCCGAGATGAACATTTAATTGTGTAACTGTTCCATTCATTGGCGATATGAGTGTTGTCTTTGATACTTGCTCAACTGCTGCTGCAAGCTGGGCTTCGTTTTGTTGGACATTTGCTTCTGCTGCATCATAAGAAGCCTTTGCACTTTCATAGCTGCTTTTGGCAGATTCGAGATCTGCATCGCTTTCTAATTTTTTGTCGTAAAGCTGTTGTGTTCTATCATAAGAAGATTTCTGCAAACTTAATTGTGCTTTATACATAGCCGCATTAGCTTTTGCTGCTTGTAAAGTAGCTTGAACACTTTGTTGATCGGCAATATATTGCTTCGCGTTTATCTTCACTAGCAACTGTCCTGATTTAACCTTATCTCCTTCCTTTACGGGAAGTTCTACTATTTCACCTGTGACTTCAGGGGATATAGTTACCTCATTCTCTGCATCTAATTGACCTGTTGCAGAGACAGTTTGAGTGATAGTTCTTCTCGATGCTTTCTCAATCTGAACGGGAATAATTTCTTTTTTGCTTCCACCAAATAATCCCATATATAACAATGCCAGTAGTACTACGCCTAAAACACTAAAAATTATGATTTTCTTTTTAGACTTTTTCTTTTTGCCATTTGCCATTTATATAACTCCTATAATTTAAATTTCTAATTTTTTTCATATTGCTGATAGTTCAAAGTACCAATTAAGTATTTTAATTGCTCACTTAACTGCACGAAAGAAAACTCAGAATTAATGTAAGTACCTTCAGCAGATGTATAGTTGGAACGGGCCTGCAAAACATCAAGTATTCTTGCCGAACCTAATTTATATTTCTCAGATTGTATTTCTAAATTTTCTTTCCCAGCTTTAACAGTTTTTTCACTAACAGATAACGAAGTTTTAGCAGCCTGTAAGTCCAGGTATGTTTTTTGTATATTTTGGATAATTTGTCTTTGCAAATTATCAAGGTCAACCTTGTCGTTCTCTGCAGCTACTTCTGCTTGTTGTACTTGGTTACTAACTGAAAAGTTCGAAAAGATTGGAATATTGAGAGACAACCCTAATGAATATGTTCTGGAACGAAAAAGATCATTCACATTATTGACATTAGTATAAAAATCACCGCTTCCAGTCAAAGTTGGGAAATAACCGGATTTTGCAATTGTGATTTGATTGTATGCCCCCTCAAGATTATACTTTGCGCTTAAATAATCATATCGGTTAGTTAGTGCATTATCAACAAGTACAGAAAGCGAATCAAACTGTATATCTAAATTCTTGTTAAGTAGCGTTTGATCTTCACTTGTTAGTGAGTCTGGAAACGCATAATTCTCTAAAACATTCAAACCCAAGTAATAAAGAAGATTTCCTTTGGCCGTCTCAAGATTGTTCTTAGCCTGAACCAAAGACAACTCGGCATTACCCTCTTGAACTTGCTGCGCATATAGGTCTGCAAGAGTTGCAGCGCCAAGTTTATTCTGTTCTTCTATGGTTTCCAAATTCTTTTTATTCCAGGCGACATCACCTTCATTCACCTTCAGTTGCTGTTGTGCGTTTATAACACTATAATATAAGCTCATCGTTTGAAAAACTACATCTTGTTTTGCCCTTTCCAAAGTTAGACGTGCCGCTTTCAAATCGTTTTTACTCTTTGCAAGTTGTGCAAAATTAGAAAGTCCATCAAAAAGTGTTATACCGGTGCTAACGTCGGCGCTGTAAGTTCTTGACTGAGAAGTGGAGGTAGGGACTGTAAGGACTGAGCCAAAAAGGTTTATTTCATGTGCTGCTTGGGTTCGTGTACTCGACCAACCGAAACTGCCGCTAGCGCTCAAGCTAGGCAAAAAATTCCCATAAGAAGCTAACACTCCAGACTCGTACCCTGAAATGTTGTTTTGTGATTTCTGCAAATCTGGGTTTCTCTCCAAGGCAATTTGAATAGCCTCTTTTAATGTTAATACTTTTTGTGGGAATGCTAGTTGGGAGATTAAAAATATAAATGTGAGTGTTAGAATTCTATACATCGCTATACCTGAATTTTTGTTCTAAAACAGTTTGATTCTAAGACGTTTAACTTACCTGCAGTAAGCAGGTTACTATAATTTGTGAATGATTTCCTCTAAAATATTGAAGGAAAAGCAATAATTTGAAACTTATATATAAACGGTAAATATATTACATATTCGGTGGAAAGTCTTAATAATTTCACTCATTTGTGAACCTAAAGTTACAACTAGGAAGACTTCTTTTCAAGGAATTTGCCCTTTATCTTAAGAAGATAATCATAAGCTGATTCGTAAGTATTGCTTATTTCTCCATCTAGAATAGCATCTTCAATGGCTTTCTTAATTTCACCAACTTTCTTTGACGGTTTTATGTTACATATTTTCATAATTTCATCTCCCCTAACAGGTGATTGAAATTCCCTCAACTTGTCTTTCTCTTCTACCTCTTTAACGTTTTGCATAACTCTATCATAATTATCTAAATATTCTGAAACCTTTTCTGTGTTTTTGCTTGTAATATCAGCTTTGCACAGAGTAATTAAATCATCAAGGTCTTCGCCGGCAGCAACTATCAACCTTCTAATTGCCGAGTCCGTAACTCCCTCTTTTGCCAGAGCAATAGGTCGTAAATGCAGCCTGACCAATTTTTCCACATATTCAAGTTTGTTCATTGGAAGCCGCATCCGTTTGAAAATTGATTTCATCATACGCGCGCCCACCTCTTCGTGTCCGTGAAATGTCCATCCAACATTTTCAAAAAATCTTTTTGTGTTTGGCTTAGCTATGTCATGTACTAAAGCAGAAAACCTAAGCCAGATATTTTCTGTGACTTCAGCTATATTATCGACAACCTGACATGTATGTAAAAAAACATCTTTATGATGATAATCTTTTCTTTGTTCTACTCCGGCAAGATTTGCTATTTCAGGGAAAACAACCTCCATAACTTGAGAATCATATAATAACTGTAATCCAATAGATGGTTTTGGAGATGCTAAGATTTTCAGGAATTCATCTGTAATTCTTTCTTGTGAAATAATATTTAATCTTTCTCTTAGTTCATACGAAGCTTTCATTATACTTTCATCAACTCTAAATTGTAATTGAGAAGCAAATCTAAAAGCTCTTAATATTCTCAGCGGGTCATCATTAAAAGTGATAAAAGGATCTATTGGGGTTTTTATAATTTTTTCTTGTAAGTCAGATTTGCCATTATATTTATCAATCAGAGTTCCAAAATCCTTTCCGTTAAGCGAAACAGCAAGGGTGTTAATTGTAAAATCTCTTCGCTGAATATCTTCCTCAAAAGTAGCCGGAGAGACAACTGGATTTCTACTGTTTCTTTCGTATGATTCTTTACGTGCACCGACAAATTCAAGTTCGTAATCTTCATATTTAAAGTGTGCTGTACCAAAGTTTCTAAACAAAGTAACATTTTGAACGCCTATTTTTATAGCAAATTGGTTCGCAAACTTAAGTCCATCTCCCACAATCAGAAAATCAATTTCATTTTTTTCTCTTTTAAGAATCAAATCTCTTACAAAACCTCCAACTATATAAGTATCATATTTTAAATCTTCAGCCACCCCAGAAGCAATTTTTAAGAATGGATAATTTTTAAGAGATTCATTAAGTTTCATGAATTATTTCAATTTATAAGACAACTGTTTTATTTGGATTTGAGCTTTCATCAACTATCAGTTCTGCTTTGTTACCCATTAGTACTGCGAGAGGTTGTAGTGGTTTTATATTTGCAAAAAGTATTTTCATTGCCGCCGCAATCGGAACGGACAAAAACATACCGGCAATACCCCAAATCCACCCCCAAAAAATTAGAGAAAGCAAAACAAAAACGGGACTTAAATCCATTTGCCTTCCGAGATAGTTTGGTTCTACAAGATTACCCATGATGTTGTGAATAATAATTAGGAGCACAGCAAATGACACTGCTTTTAACCCCAAACCGTACTGAACAAGGGAAATTAAAACAGGCAGTGTTATAGCTATAAGCGAACCAATGTTGGGAATAAAATTTAAAATGAAGGTTAGAAGGCCCCAAATTAAAGCGAAGTCAATTCCATAAATTAAAAATAATATTGTAGCAAAGGTTCCAACTATCAAACTTACAATCGTTTTTATTATTATATAAGATTGCAATTGAGTATTAAAACTTTGAATTGTATTATCAATTTTTTCACCTTTTGAAAGAAAAGCAATTTTGATTCTTTCTTCAAAATTCGATTTACCTAAAACCATAAAAATCCAGAAAATCATGGTAACGAAAAAATCTTTCAGAAGACTTGATATGGATGTAAATACATTTTGAATAATTCCAGCCTTAAATAAGCCTTGAAAAATAGAAGAAAAATCCAGTTCCTTAACATTAAAATTAAACAACGCAGCCATATCTCTTAGAGTTAAATTAAACGGTGTTAAAATATCAGTTAGAAACTTTGAGATATTATTTTCGTAAACCTGGGCTTTTTCCGGGAAGCTGCTGAAAGAAGATACAAACAAAAGTACCATTAAATAATAAATTAGAAATGTAACAATAAGAATAAAAATTAAAGACATCCACTTGGGGATTTTATGTTTTCGCAAATATTCTATTAGCGGATGGAAAAGATAAGTTAAAAAAATTGCTATTGTAAACGGCAGCAAAATTTCCTGCAATACAATTAAAATGTAAACGACTAATGCGGCAGTAATAAATCCTAATAAATATGATATTGCCTTTGTATAGGAATTAGCTGAACTATCAATGGTTTTCATATTACTTTTCTTTTATTGTTGCTAGCAGTAGATCTTCATTTTTGTAAATCCAATGCTGCGTATCAAAATTACTTTGTAATATATTGTAAAAATTTCTATCCTGTTTATATTTTAAAGACATACTCGCAAACTTTACGGCAGTTGAAAAATCAAGATTTCGCGCAAAATACATAGATAGTTTATATGCGGCGTAACTGCTCGAAAAATTGTTTACTGTAAATTTTTTCTCGAATACTTTCTTAAAAATATTAAAATCTACATTTAAATTTTCGGCAAGTTCTACTAAAACCGGGATAGAGCTATAATTTATTGTATTTGAATTCAACTTTTTTAGTATATCAAACTTGGTTTTTGCTTTACCTTTTATATATTTTCCTATCAAGGTATCATTCAGAGAAAGTTCTTGACGTAGATTTGCAAGATTCAAGAACGTATAACTTGGTTTTTGATTAATTAAGTTAGAATAATTGGTGTCGGCATCTTGTGCATCCCTATCTTTGGATAACAAATCTCCTAGTGATAATTCCATGCTATAATAATAAGCCGACTTTTTATAATTATTAATTTTAGATTCAAGCAATTCAATGGCTTTTCTCTGATTATTTAAATTAAATTCACTATAAGATAATCCTATTACTGCAGAATAATTGTTGCTGACGGATAAAATATTCTCAAATTTTCTTTTTGCTTCCTTATAGTTTTTACTCTGATAGTCGTTCCACGCAACATCAAGAGTGTTAGCTATGTATCTTGGACATGCTTTATAAAAAATTGAAGTGCGGCCAAAGTAATAATACGCTTTATCTATAGTTGCGGTAACTGTTATAGTATCAAGAAAAGAATAATATTGTTTTGAAAGATTATCCAAGCTCTGTCCATATATCTTATTAAAATCAACGTTTGAATAAAGTTCTTTGAATTTTTTTATACCGTAATTATCTATCAAATAACTCGAAAAAGATCCTGCATAAATGTAGGAAGTAGAAGATGGTTGAACATAGAAGCCAATTGGATTTAAAAATTGACTAAAATCAGGAAGGTATTTATGTTTATACGCTAAAGCTGCAAGATAATTCACATAATCATCGTCATAAATTGGATCTGCAGCGACTGCTGTTCCTTCAGTCAGGTAAGGATTAAAATTATCCGCAATCTTAAATGGACCAGTCCCGAAAAAACCAGCAAAACAATGTGCCAATTCATGCTTTAAAATTGAGGCGAAATCATTATAATCGATATATACTTGACGAAGCCACGGTTTTGCAATATCCGCATTTGCAGAGCCTAATAATTCTTTTTTTTGCTCAGAGTTTAGGAACAAAAAAGAAGTAATTCTAACATCAGGTTTTATTTCAAAGAATTTTGATAGTTCTTCAAAATAATATTCATGATAAAGCACAATACACTTTATTAGGTTATCATTTAACTTGGAAGAATAATAAATTTTGAAATGGTTTGTGGTTATTTCTTTATCAAGATATTTTTTCATCCTTGCAATGTTTGTTGAAAAACCAAATACGGGGGATAAGTAAAAAAACACAACAGCTACAATCATAGTAATCACTGTTAAGAGACTTTTACCAATTCCTTTTTTCAGAAAGATGGCCCTTGAAGTTAATAATATAACCGAACCAAAAAATATGAGATTAAGAAGTCGATAAACAATCAATCGGTACGACACTGAAATTGCTTCATCGTATATAGTTCCCGGGAAATAACCAAATATTGGATTATAGAAGTAAACTTGAGGGTTTACATAAAATTCATATAGCGGAATGAAAAGTATCAGGATAAAAAGTAAGATGAAGAAAATTATCCGAAACTTGGGAACAATAAAACTAACCAACAAACCTAAAGCAGTGCCGACAACAATAGAAGGAAAGGTTATGACAATATAAAAAGAAAAACCCTCTATAAAAGGACAATGAATTGAAAAAAAAGATTTTATAAATATTACTACTAATGGTAAAAGTAAAAAAAGTATATATGTAATTAAGAAATTGGAGAAGGTATTAGATACTTTTGAACACGCATAGTTTTTTACAACTGCGATAGCATATAGTCCACTTAATAAAGCAAGAAAAATTGAATTCGCAAATGAAAACTCAAAACTAAAAACGTTAGTAAGAGGAAAATTAATTAGAACCAGATTAAAGATTAAAACAAAAAATAAATATAAAAAGAGATGATTCCGGTAGGGTAATATTTTTCTTATACTTACCACTTAAAATTCTGGTGTTGAGACCCTTTCAATGTCCGCACCAATTGATTTCAACTTTTCTTCGATTCGTTCATAACCCCTGTCTAAATGATAACCTCTTAGAACTTCTGTAGTTCCTTCTGCAGCGAGACCAGCCAGCACTAAGCATGCACTCGCCCTCAAATCAGTGGACATCACCTTTGCCCCAGTTAATCTTTTTACCCCTTTAATTATGGCTGTATTTTCTTTCAATGTAATATCTGCTCCTAGTCTTTGTAATTCAGCAACATGCATAAATCTATCGATATATATATTGTCAACTACAGATGCCACACCATTACTTAATGCCATGTAAGCAGTCCATTGTGCTTGCATATCAGTCGGAAATCCTGGGAAAATGGACGTAATAATATCTGTTGCTTTAATATTACCTTTATCCATATCAAGACTAATATTTTCTTCTCTATAATTTAAGATACTGCCGCTATCTTCCAACTTTGTAAGCACTGCGTTTAAATAAATTGGTTTAATATTTCTAATTTTTAACTTCCCCTTCGTAATTGCAGCGGCGACAAGCAAAGTACCGGCTTCTATTCTATCAGGAATTGTTTCAATATTGGCAGGATGTAGATTATCTACTCCTTCTATTGTTAAAATGGATGTGCCGATACCATCAATCTTGGCTCCCATAAGGACTAAATAATCAGCAAGATTTGTAATCTCAGGTTCTTTGGCAGCATTATTTATCACTGTTGTACCATTTGCAAGAACAGCTGCCATCAAAATATTTCCCGTAGCTCCAACAGAGGAAATATCAAAAGTGATATTTGTACCTTTGAGCTTATCTGATTTAGCAATTATATACCCTTCCACCAAATCTATATTTGCCCCCATTTTTTTTAGACCTTCTATATGAAGATTAATTGGCCTTGGTCCCCATGCACATCCGCCTGGTAATGATACTTTTGCATATCCATATTTAGAAAGAAGCGGACCAAGAACATAAACCGATGCTCTCATTTTCTTGACATGTTCATACGGAGCCACCATATTTGTTACATTTTTACTGTCAAGTTCCAAAGCATGGTTTGTAAAATTTGTCTCTACTCCAAGCTGATTAAGCAACTTTATCATGGTAAAAACATCATTCAGCTCAGGTGTATTATAAAGCGTGGTTTTACCGGAAGCTAGAATGGCAGCAGGCATGAGCGCCAAAGATGCATTTTTAGCGCCGCTTATTTCAACTTCCCCATTTAACTTATTTCCACCTTTTATGATGAATTTATCCATAAAACATAATATTACTTTTCTAAGATAGGTTTTAAATTTATCAATTAAGATAAGTTAAACCAATTAAAAATGACAAGCAAAGTTAAAAGATTAGTTCAGTCTGAAGATAAGATTATAAAGGAGTAATTGTCAGGTGAGCCTCTATCTTCAATTAAATTGATTAAGTCTTCTTTAATGACGTTTAGATTGCCCTTCTTCAAAATCTTTCCTAATTCATCATCCGAGATAACTCCATGAACACCGTCTGAACAAATAAATATCTTTTGCGGCTCACCGTTTCTAAATCTGAATTTGCTTACATCCGGTATAACCTCCTTATGTGAACCGACAGCACGCATTATTACATTCTTATTGGGAAAAAATTCTGCCTGCGCTACAGTAAGTTTACCTTCGTCCATTAGTTTTTGAACTAAAGAATGGTCCTTAGTTAATTGTTTTAACTTACCATTCTTGAAGTTGTATATTCTCGAGTCACCAACATGCGCCCAGTAAAGAGTATTATTTTCTAAAAACACAACTTCGGCAGTTGTGGACATATTGTTGAGCGATTCTTCTTCACTAGACTTGCGGATAATAGCTTCGTTTGCTATTCTAATTCCTTTTCTCAGTCTTTCCAAGACATCGACTTCATCAGAGTCTGAAAAGTGCTCACTTATTTTGTCAACACACATCTTCGATGCAACCTCGCCAGCGTTATTTCCGCCTAAACCATCACACAGAATGGCTAGAAGGCTATTCCCTACCTCAAAAAGGCCGACAGAATCCTCATTATTTTCTCTAACTTTTCCTACTTCAGATGTATATTCGTACTTTACTTTAACAGACATGAAATCAGAAACTTTGTGTTTAAAAGAAATCTATAAACATTAAAATATTTTTGAATTTTAATGATAACAATAACAATGTTAATAGCCCACTGCTTCTTTGCTTTAATTAAATCAAATTTGAATAGATATTACTATTATTTTATTTAACATCCTGGGGTTTTACCCTTTTTATCTCCCCAAAAATTTAGAAAGTAACCATAAAACTTTAAGTAATTAAAATATGGATTTTTGTAGTAATTTTAAAACAAATTCTAAAGTATAGGTAATAATTTGCTAAAAAATGTGCTTAGCGATATATTTAAAGTTTAACTAATTATTCTTAATAATATGGTTTTTCTGCGAGAATGGCGGAATTGGTAGACGCGCTAGCCTTAGGAGCTAGTACCGCAAGGTGTCGGGGTTCGAGTCCCCGTTCTCGCACAGTTAACTAAGGAATGAGGTTATTTTGGAAACAAAGATAAATGAATTGACAAAATCTGAAAGGGAGATAGAAGTTACATTTTCCTTTGACGAAATTAAAGAAGATATCACTACCGAAGTCAAAAAACAAGCAAGAAAAATTCAGATTCCAGGTTTCAGAAAAGGTAAGGTTCCAATACCGATGCTGAAGAAAATTTATGGCGATGCACTTGAATATGAAGCTTCCGAAAAAGTAGCAAATAATCGTTTCTGGGAAATCGCTAAAGAAAAGGAACTTGAACCGATAGGACAACCAAAACTTACTGATTTGAAGTTTAATCCTAATGAAAATCTTCAATTTAAAGTTAAATATGAAGTGATGCCTAAATTAGAAGTTGAGGGTTATAAGGACCAGGAAATAGAAATTCCTGACTTTAAGGTTACCGATGAAGAAATCAACAAAGAAATTGATTATATATTGAAATCTAATTCTACTAATGAAGATGTTACTGAAGTTGGAGAAGATAATAATTACCTTCTGGATGTCGAACTTCAGAGATTAAATGACAAGGGCGAACCTTTCGAAGGTGCAAAAAAAGAAAAGTTACAAATTGACTTGTCAAATCCCCAGATTAATCCAGAAGTCCAGGAAAACGCCAAAGGCAAAAAGGTTGGTGAAAGTTTCAATTTTACTTTTAAGGACGAAACAGTAAAAAAAGATACAGAAAATAAGGATGATAAAACAGCAGAGACGTATTCTTATATTGCAGAAATTAAATCGGCAAAAAAAGTTATTCTTCCTGAGTTAAACGATGAATTCATTAAAAAAGTAACTAAGGAAAAAGTGACAAACGAAAAAGATTTTAGGCAAGATATTTCAAAGGACATCCAGAGTTATTATGATAAACAAACAGAAGATATATTAAGGAACAAATTGATTTCTAAAATAGTTGAAAAAAATGATTTGGTTCCACCAAACACCTTGATAGAAAGCGTCTTAGCCGACTATTTAAAGAGAGAAGAAGACCACGCAAAAAAGCATAAACATGCTTTTAATGCTGAAGATGCAGCGAAGAATTTAAGAAGTGTTGCTGAGTTTGATACTAAGTGGTTTCTTATAAAAAATGAAATCGAGAAAAAAGAAAATATTTCAGTTAGTGATGATGATTTGAGAGACTTAGCAAAAATGGAATCGGAGAAAATAGGCATCCCCGAAGACAAGCTTCTTAATTATTATAAGTCGTCTAACTATAAAGGAAATTTGATAGATCAAAAACTCTTTGAATTTCTGAAAAACAATAATAAAATAGTAAAAGTGGACACTGAAACTTATTCAAAAAAAGAAAAGGAAAACCAATGAAAAAAGAATTTGAAATCTATAACCAATTAGTACCTTACGTTATCGAACAAACTGGTCGTGGCGAAAGAGGAATGGACATATACTCCCGCTTATTGAGGGAGCGTATAATATTCTTAGGTACTGCAATTGATGATCACGTTGCCAGCCTCACAATTGCACAATTAATTTTTCTTGAGGCCGAAGATTCTGAAAAAGATATAAATCTTTATATTAATTCTCCTGGTGGAAGTGTAACTGCAGGTTTAGCTATTTACGACACTATGAAGTATATAAAACCGGATATTTCTACAATTTGCGTCGGTATGGCAGCAAGCATGGCCGCTATAATTCTTGCGGGCGGTACAGCAAAGAAAAGAACATCTTTACCCAACTCAAAAATATTGATACATCAACCCTGGGTTGGCGGGCTTCAAGGTCAAACTTCCGACATTGAAATTCATGCTAAGGAAATGCTTAAAACTCGTGACACTTTATACAAAATTCTTGCAGAACATACTGGAAAATCCTTGGAACAAATTACAAAAGACTGCGATAGAGACTATTTTTTGACTTCGGAGGAAGCCAAGGAATACAATCTAATCGATAACATCCTCGAAAGAAGAATACCGACTACAAAAAAATAAATTCTTTTTGGGGAAGAGACATTTGCTAAATATCACACAATTGCCTCTTCCCTATTTTCTTTTCTTCCTTGAATTAGATATTATTTATCTTATATTTTACGAAAGTAAATAAAGAGCGTAAAATGATTGGATTAAGATTTAGCGAATATATACCTAATCCCTCCAACAACAATAAATTTGAAGACTTACTGAAGTTATTTCTTCAGTTACTGACTATCACTTCCGGAGATGTAGCGGAAGCCTTGAAAATACTTAGTCAGTTAGACCAAGAATATGGATTAACTAACAATCAATATGGTATTGGCGACTTCATAAATGAATTAAAGGATAAAAATTACATTGAAGAAAGAGAAAATGACAATGTCTTCATAATGACGGCTAAGTCCGAGCAATCTATAAGAAGGCAATCTTTAGAAGAGATTTTTGGGAAGATTAGGAAATCGACAAGAGGGAATCACGTTACTCCACACACCGGACCTGGAGATGAATTAACTTCTGACAGACGTGATTATTCTTTTGGCGATACACTTGATCAAATTGACGTGACCAATTCAATTAAAAACGCCCAGATAAATCATGGAATTGATGACTTCAAGTTAACCGAAGGTGACCTCGAAGTTGAAGAAAAAGATTTTAAAGCTTTAACTTCTACTGTCTTAATGATAGATATTTCTCACTCCATGATTCTTTATGGTGAAGATAGAATAACCCCCGCGAAAAAAGTAGCTATGGCTTTTTCGGAACTTATTACCACAAAATATCCAAAGGATACTTTAGACATTATCGTATTCGGAAATGATGCGTGGCCTATCACTATAAAAGACCTTCCTTACCTGGAAGTCGGCCCATATCATACAAACACTGTTGCCGGACTTAATTTAGCAATAGATATTTTAAGAAGAAGAAAGACTACAAACAAACAAATCTTCATGATTACTGACGGAAAACCAACCTGCTTAAAAGAAGGACTTAAATATTACAAAAACAGTTTTGGATTAGATAGAAAGATTGTTAATCGCACATTAGATCAAGCTGCAAAATGTAGAAAATTAGGCATATCAATTACTACTTTTATGATTGCAAGAGATTCATATTTACAACATTTTGTGAGAGAGTTTACAAAAGCAAATAACGGAAGAGCTTTCTACAGTGACCCCAACAACCTGGGAAGTTACATTTTTGAAGATTATATAAAGAATAGAAGAAAAAGAGTTAAATAATTTTTATCCAGACTTTTGAAAGGAAACAATGGAGTTTCGACAAACCAAAACGCTTGGTGAATTAAAAAAGAGTAATTATAAATCAAGACCGATTAAAGATGAGCTAAGAGAAAATCTCATTTGCTCGATGAGAAAAGGAGAAAATCCTTTTAGCGGTATAATTGGTTATGAAGATTCCGTTATCCCAGACATTCAAACTGCAATTCTTTCACGGCACAACATAATTCTTCTTGGATTAAGAGGTCAGGCAAAAACTAAAATCGCAAGATTGCTGATTAATCTTCTTGATGAGTATATTCCAATTGTTGCGGGTTCGGAATTAAACGATGACCCCTTTCATCCATTGTCTAAATACTCAAAAAATCTAATCTCCAAAGAAGGAGACAATACAAAAATTGAGTGGATTCACCGGTCAGAAAGATACACCGAAAAACTTGCAACCCCGGATGTTTCTGTTGCCGATTTAATTGGAGACGTTGACCCAATTAAAGCGGCTTCACTTAAACTGCCGTATTCAGATGAAAGAGTTATACACTTCGGTTTAATACCAAGGTCGCACCGGAGTATTTTTGTCATTAATGAACTGCCAGATCTTCAGGCAAGAATTCAAGTTGCTCTATTTAATATGCTTCAAGAAAATGATATTCAAATAAGAGGATTTAAAATCCGTTTACCACTTGATATACAATTCGTATTTACAGCTAATCCGGAAGATTACACCAATAGAGGTTCAATTGTTACTCCACTCAAAGATAGAATAGACAGTCAAATATTAACACACTATCCTAAAACTTTAGAAATATCCAAGCAAATTACTAAACAGGAATCAATTCTAAGCGAAGACCAGGTAAATACAATAAAGGTGAGTGATTTGCTGGACGATTTGATAGAAAAAATTTCTTTTGAAGCTCGTAACAGCGAGTATATTGACGAGAAAAGTGGCGTTTCCGCCAGACTTACAATCTCCGCTTACGAAAATCTAATCAGTTCAGCCGAAAGAAGAATGATACTCAATAAAGAATCAGACACTTCACTGAGAATATCCGATTTGTATGGAGTTATCCCATCAATTACTGGAAAGATTGAACTCGTATATGAGGGAGAACAAGAAGGACCTTTAAAAGTTGCGCACATCCTTATAAGCAAAGCTGTTAAATCTGAGTTTAGTAATTATTTTCCTTCGCCGGATAAACAAAAAAAAGATGCACAACAGCAACAAGCAAATAATCCATATCAAACTATTGTGAACTGGTTCAATAAAGGGAATGTTCTCGATCTGCTAAATAATGCTTCAAATGAAGAATATGAAAAAATTCTGAAGTCAGTTCCCGGTTTAAAGGAGTTAATAAAAAAATATCATCCCAAAGCAAAAGAAAAAGAGCAATTACTATTAATGGAATTTCTGTTGCATGGACTATCAGAGTATTCTATGTTGAGCAAATTTAGGCTGGAACGTGGTATCCAATTTAAAGATATGTTAAGCTCTATGTTTACTATGGATACAGAAGAAGGTAAAGAAGATACGGATTTTAATTTCTATTAAGATTCTGACCCCCAGAAAATTAATCCCAGGTCAACAGGAGTTATCAAAAGATCATTCTTTGGTAAAATCCTAATTGTAAAACCAATTTCTCCGCTTGTAGTAGATTCAATAAAACCAGAGTAGCTGTATACTCCATTGTCGCTCTTTTCTCCATCTACCTTCATGGCTACAGCGGAACAACATTCGGGAGTATCGGATTTTTCCATTCTTCCGTAATATATTTGTACTTCAACATCATTTGGGGTAAGTTCCCCTAAATCAATTTCTGCATGGACAGGATATTTTTGCCCAACAAAAATTTTCTTGTGTTCAATTTTAGATTCAATCTTAAGAATTTTCATTTTTGACCAATTAGCTTTCACTCTCGATTTCCATTCATTTAGAACTTTTGCATTTTCTCCGTTATTGCTCAGTAACATTTCTCTTTTATTATATGCAGGGGCGTAATATTTCCTGCAATATTCTTCCACCATTCTGTGCGTATTAAAGAAATAACCTAGTTTCTTAATAGAATTCTTAATCATATTAACCCAAATCCGTGGCAAATTGTCCTCTCCCCTGTTATAAAATAAGGGAACAATTTCTCGCTCAAGGGTTGTATAAATTTGCCTCGATTCAATTTCATTTTGATAGTCCGGATCTGAGTACTCCTCACCATTTCCAATTTTCCAGCCTATTGTGGGATCAAAAGCCTCATCCCACCAGCCGTCAAGAACACTAAAGTTAAGACCTCCGTTAAGTATTACTTTCATCCCAGATGTACCGCTAGCCTCAAGTGGACGTTTTGGATTGTTTAACCAAACATCACAACCTTGAACCATATAACTTGCTACGTTAAGATCATAGTTTTCAATAAAAACAACTCTTCTTCTAAATTGTGGCTCTTTAGCAATTTCAACAATTTCTTGAATAAATTTCTTACCTTCTTCGTCTTTTGGATGCGCTTTGCCTGCAATTATTAATTGAACAGGTCGGTTTTTATCGGTGAGAATATCCAATAATTTTTGCTGATTTCTAAAAATAAGGGTGGCCCTTTTGTAAGTAGCAAACCTTCTCGCAAATCCTATGGTTAAAGCATTAGGATCTAAAACCTCGCCGGCAACGTCCAATTCCAGTAAACCGCCACCTCTCGACTTTATTTGTTGTTTCAGTCTGTTTCTCGTAAAAGCGATTAGCTTTTCTCGCCTGCTCTGATGAACTCTCCATATTTCCTCGTCCGGAATTTTATCTACTCTTTTCCATATTTTCTCATCAAAAGAATTCTGGATCCATTTTTCTCCCAAATATTGAACAAATAAGTCTTCCATCTCTCTTGAGATATGTGATCTAATATGGATACCATTCGTAATATAATTAATTGGAATTTCACTAAACGGTATATCTGGGTAGCCAAAAGACCACATTTTCTTTGAGACCTTGCTGTGCAGCCGACTTACTCCATTTACGTATCCAGCAGTATTCATTGCGAGGTGGGCCATGTTAAAAGAATGAGTGTCTTTATTCTTATTGATTGTACCCAGCCAATAGAAGTTTTCACCGGAGAGCTTCAGTTTATTATTATAAAAGTTAGAAAAATATTTTTCCATTAAATCGCCAGAGAAAACATCTATACCTGCAGGTACCGGTGTATGTGTAGTAAACACATTCGAGTAAAATCCAACTTCCTTAGCTTCATTAAAAGTTAGACCATATTTTTGCATCATCAAATCTATTCTTTTCAATGATAAGAATGCTGAATGTCCCTCATTCATATGGCATACAGAAGGTGTAATTCCCATCTTCAATAAAGCTTCAATGCCACCTATACCTAATAATATTTCCTGTTGTATTCTAGTTTCTGCATTACCGCCGTACAACGTTTCTGTAATCTTTTTATCTTCTTCTGAATTCGGTTGGACATTTGTGTCTAATAAAAATAAGGGAATCCTCCCTACTTGTATTTTCCAGACCTGAAAGTGTATTTCTCTGCCGTCAAAGCTTATTGATAGCATAAGAGGTTCATCATTTTCGTTTGTCACCCTTGCCATAGGCAGGTTATCAAAATCGTTAATTTCATATCTCTCGTGCTGCCAGCCATCGGAGTTTAAGTATTGCTGAAAATATCCAACTTTGTATAAGAGTCCTACCCCAATTAAAGGAATACCCAAATCGCTCGCGGCCTTCAAATGGTCGCCTGCCAAAACACCTAATCCTCCAGAGTATGTTTGTAAACATTCTGTCAACCCAAATTCAGCGGAAAAATAAATTACATTAAAATCTTTGGACATTTTATAATTATTCTGAAACCACGTTTTTTCTTCCAGATAGCGAGTCAAACTGTCATAAACTCTTTCAAGATGCGCCATAAAACCATCATCACGAGACAACTCCTCTAATCTTGACTGACTTATCTTTCCAAGAAGCAAAACAGGATTGTGCCCTGACTCAAGCCAAAGATCTCTATCCAGTCTCTTAAACAATGCTTTTGCATCAGGATTCCAGGTCCAATACAAATTATACGCTATCTCTCTCAATTTTTCTAAATTTTTAGGTAAAGCAGGGATTACATAATAAGATTTTAAAAACTTAACCATTAATTAACCTTGTCAATATTTTGTTCATGCAAAATTTAAACATTAAATATGAAGAAATGAAAGGTATTGTTCTGCAAAAAGCTATAAAATTATCAGGACTAAAAAAAATTAAGAATATTTAGTAAATTTATTTAAAGAACATTCAAAATCCAGTTAAGGAGACATATATTATGGCAAAGTTTGATCTAAAAAAAATTCAAAAGATTATCCGCCAGGCAAAACTTGACGGTTGGCTCTTATATGACTTTAGGGGAAGTAATGATCTTGCATTGGATATATTGAATATATCTAAAGAAACTCATTTAACACGAAGACTTTATTACTTTATTCCTGCTAATGGTTCACCTTTTAAAATAGTTAATGGCATAGAATCATGGCATTTAGACCATCTACCGGGCAAAAAATTGATTTACACAAGTCACCAGACAATGGATGAAAATATAAAAATTGCTTTGAAGAATAAGAAAGTTATTGCGATGGAATATTCCCCCAAGAATGCAATCCCTTATGTCTCAAGAGTTGATGCAGGCGTTATTGAGCAAATAAAATCTTTTGGTGTTAAAATTAAAAGCAGTGGGGATCTCATTTCTTTATTTACTGCAACATGGAGTGAACAGCAATATAAAGATAATAAACCTGTAGCGAACGCTTTAACTCAAATAGTTAACAATTCCTTCGAGTTCATAAAAAAGAAACATTTGAACCATAAACCAATAACTGAATACGATGTGCAGCAGTTTATAATGTCAGAATTTGCTAAACGTAATTATTTCACGGATTTTCCGCCGATTGTAGGAGTAAACGAAAACAGTGCAAATCCACATTATACTCCCACAAAGAATAATAATAAAAAAATCAACGGAGGCGATTTAGTTTTAATTGATCTATGGGCAAAAAAGAATAAACCTCAAAGCGTATGGGCTGATATAACTTGGACAGGATTTATGGGAAAATCTGTTCCTGAAAAATATTCTAAAATATTTAACATTGTTGCTTATGCAAGAGATTCTGCATTTAACTTTATCAAGAACAGACTCGAGTCAGGTAAGGAAATTAGAGGATATGAGGCGGATAATGTTGCAAGAAAGGTAATTTCTGATGCGGGATATAAAAAATATTTTATCCACCGTACGGGACATTCAATATCAGTTGATTTACACGGGAGCGGCGCACATTTAGATAATTTTGAAACAAGAGATGAAAGGCTTTTACTCCCCT
>JBJKPP010000169.1:0-2560 GCA_046706145.1 Ignavibacteriaceae bacterium
AAATGAAGAACAAAAGAATCAGGATTAATATTGAAATACATATAAACTTCAGAGCGCCGCTGATGTGTATGCGCAGGCATTGTATTCCATACGCTCCCTTCCACAAGCTCGGTTAGCCCCATAACCAACTGGCAGGTTGGCATAGTACCAGGGTGAATATATTTATAAATCGTTCTTTTATTGCATTCAACATCGGAGCCAAGTTTAACAGGAGTTGATTGTGAATGCTTTATATGTTTCATGGGGTATTCAGTATGAGCCGGGTAACTGACAAAATAAAACATTGCCGGTCTTTTTGAGTTGACACTTTTAAACTCAATATTTTTTGATCCACGACCAATATAAAGCGCGTCCTTGTTATTCATTTGATAGTTTTTTTTATCAATCGTAATCGAACCCTTGCCACCAATATTAATTACCCCAATCTCGCGTCTTTGAGCAAAATATTCCGCAGCCAACTCTTTTTTTGTAGCGACTAATTTAAGTGTTTTCCCGGAAGGAACTGCAGAACCGGTAATTGAGCGGTCTATATCGGAGTAAACCATCGGAATTTTATTTTTCTGGAAAAGGCTCTCAATCAAAAATGATTTTCTTAATTCATCGGTAGTAAATTTTTTAAATCCGTTTAGGTTAGGTGAATAACGAACTTCCATTTTATCTTCTCCTTACTAATTTTTGTTCAAATTTAGGCATTATAGGTACTTGAAGCAGTAGTTCCACCGTGTCCTGTCCAATTTGTGTGGAAAAACTCGCCTCTAGGTTTATCGGTTCTTTCATAAGTATGTGCACCAAAATAATCTCTTTGTGCCTGAAGCAGATTTGCCGGCAGCCTGCCATTTCTAAAACCATCGAAGTAGTTTAATGCGGTTGATAAGGCAGGCGTCCAAATCCCGTTCAGCACTGCTGCAGAAATTACCTTTCTCCAAGATACTTGTGAAGATTCAATTTTTTCTTTGAAAAACGGATCCAGCAAAAGATTTGTCAGTTTCGGATTTTTATCAAATGCTTCTTTAATCTTGTCTAGAAAAACAGATCTAATAATACAACCGCCGCGCCACATCAAAGCAATTCCTCCATAGTTAAGATTCCAATTAAATTCTTTTGCCGCATTTCTCATCAAAACATATCCCTGTGCATATGAAACTATTTTAGCTGCATAAAGCGCTTTGCGAAGATCTTCAATGAATTTTGTTTAGTCGCCTTCAAATTTTGGTTTAGGACCACGCAATACTTTTGATGCTTCAACCCTTTCTTCTTTCAGTGCAGACAAAGTTCTTCCGTAAACTGCTTCTCCTATCATAGTCAAAGGCGAAGGAATATCCATAGATGCAATAACTGTCCATTTGCCAGTACCTTTTTGCCCGGCAGCATCCAGAATTTTTTCAACAAGTGGCTGTCCATCGGTATCTTTATGGGAAAGTATATCCCTTGTAATTTCAATTAGATAACTGTCTAAATCTCCTTTGTTCCATTCTTTAAAAACATCGTGCATTTCTTCATAGCTAAGTCCGAGCAAATCTTTCATAATCTGGTAGGCTTCGCAGATAAGCTGCATGTCGCCGTATTCAATTCCATTATGAACCATTTTGACAAAATGTCCGGCGCCGTTTTCTCCTACCCAATCACAGCAAGGAGAACCATCTTCAACCTTAGCCGCAATCGATTGGAAAATAGGTTTCACATGCTGCCATGCATCAGGTGAACCACCGGGCATAATAGATGGGCCTTTTAAAGCACCTTCCTCACCGCCGGAAACACCGGTACCTATATAGAGCAATCCTTTTTCTTCCAGATATTTTGTTCGTCTTGTAGTATCCGGAAAGTGAGAATTTCCACCATCAATAATAATATCTCCTTTTTCCAAATGCGGAATTAACATCTCGATAAAATCATCAACAGGTTATCCGGCTTTTACCATCAACATAACTTTTCTTGGTGTCTTTAGAGTTGAAATAAATTCTTCTATCGAATGTGTTCCGATTACGTTCTTTCCTTTTCCTCTACCGTTAACGAAATCATCTACTTTTTGAACAGTCCTGTTAAACACAGCTACAGTGAAACCATGACTTTCCATATTTAATATAAGATTTTCGCCCATCACTGCAAGTCCAACAAGACCGATATCGGCTTTACTCATTTTTTTCTCCTTAGTTATTCTTGAACCTTTCTCTGTAGGACCATAATCCCAGAGCAGGATTTGAAATATAAAAAATTTCCTCGCCGTCAGAAAGTTTGTTAAAACCGTCCTTCAGCTTTTCCGGATTATAACTTTGCAGAGTTTTATTCAGATCTGCATAATTAAAATTAACACTTTCAATTTCTTCTTTAGTAAGATTACCAGGACAATATGTAATTGTAAATCTGTTCTCAGATGAACCGTGAATTAAATGTGCGGCAGCACCCAGATTATTAGCTAAATCCTCATTCTCCTCAACAAATTTCAGAATTTCAGGTGTTGAGTAATAACCATATTTCCTAATCATCTCATCAATTCCTTTATCTTCTCCAAATGTTGTTAAACCTGGAGCAAGCACTATCAATTCTCCCGCATCAGCAATTG
>JBJKPP010000170.1:0-2604 GCA_046706145.1 Ignavibacteriaceae bacterium
GTTCCGAAAAATCTTAAATTAAACGAAGCGCAATTCGGACAAGCTTGTGGGACTTCCTTTGTTAATCCGCAATAGTGGCACTGTAGGTAATTTTTGTTGATGTGATATACTAAAGGTACAGAGCAATTATCGCAGACTATAACTTCGCCACAATCCACACAATGGACATGAGTAGAGAAACCACGCCTATTCTGTAAAATTATAACACTCTCTTTTTTGCTTAATCTATCTTCGATTTTATCAAGAAGAATTTTAGAAAATGCATTATTAGAATTTTTCTTCTTTTGCTGCGAGGAGACATTTACCAATTCAATCTGTGGAAGTTTTGCATTGTCAATTCTTTCTTTTAATTCCAGCAATTTATATTTGCCGTTTTCTGCATTGTACATACTTTCAATAGAGGGCGTTGCAGAGCCTAGAATTACAGGACAGTTATTAATTTTACCAAGCACAACCGCAGAATCTTTCGCATTGTATTTCGGAACAGATTCGAATTGTTTATAGCTGGTATCATGCTCTTCATCTACAACAATTAATCCCAAATTTCTTAGTGGAGAAAACAAAGCTGACCTGGCGCCAATAACAATTTTAGACTTGCCGCTTAAAATTCGCCTCCAGGAATCATATCTTTCACCCAAAGACATGCGGCTGTGAATTACGGTAACTTGTTCTCCAAAATTATTATACAGCCGTGAAGTAATTTGTGGAGTTAGAGAAATCTCCGGGACAAGTATTAGAACTGATTTATTTTTCTTTAGAGCTATTTTGGTTAATTCAATATAAACCTGCGTTTTACCACTTCCCGTAACACCGTACAGCAAAAATGGTTTGAATTTTCCATCATTCACGAAGTTAGAAATTTCTTCAATAATTTTAGTCTGTGCATCAGTTAATTCAAACTTAACATGTTCTTCTAAATATTCATCAACATATTTTCGTTCGACTTCTTTCTCAAAAACTTTTATTAGACCTTTTTTCTCAAGAGAATCGACCGAAGATTTTGAAGATTTTGTTTTCTTGAGTAAATCGCTTAGTGCAAGTGATTTTCCCTTATTCGATATTAACTGTAATAGAATCGTAACTTGCTTTGGGGACCTGGATTCTATTTCGGGTATAGTTTCATAAATTTCTGCAGCAGGCTTTTCTAACTTTACATAATTTATCTTCTTAACTTTGACTTTTGCATCGGGAATTGTAGTTAAAACCGTCAGTGCGCCTTCGTCTTCTAAAGATTTTATTAAACTATAAATATTTTTTAGGCCACTTTGCTTTTGAACATAAGACAAACTTAATTCATCTTTTTCAAGTAAAATCCTTAGTACTCTTTTTCTTTTAGTCCAATTTTTTCGGGATGCGGATTTTTCTTTTTCAAGTAATTCCCGGCAGATTTCTTTGTGAGGAATTATTTTTCTCTTGCTTTCTATTTCAGTACCATAAGGAATTGCAAGCTTAAGTGCCTCGCCAAGAGAACACAAATAATACTCTGAAATCCAATTGTAAAAATCCAAGTCTTTTGTGTTAAAGATTGGCTTTTCATCTATGATATCCGAGATGGGTTTAATCTCATCTTTAATCTCAGATTTATCTTTTACTTTTATCAGGAAACCAGTCAGCACTCTCTTTCCGAAAGGCACTACTACGCGAATCCCAGGTTTCACGAATTTTTCAAATTCATCCGGAACTGAATATGTAAAAGCTTTCCTGAACGGAAGCGGAAAAATAATCTCTGCAAACATATTGAAAAATTAAAAAATCAAAATTCAAAAGAAAACCAGCCTGCCGGCAGTCAGGAGTAAAAAACTTAGCATTGGATAAGGAGAAGTTCAAAGTCAGATTAACAACTGTATTTTAACTTACCACAAAATAATTTTAGAATCTGCAGTGGCAATTATATAACTGGATTTTCTAATATGGTAATAGTTTTCCCGACAGAATCCATTTCCGCATAGATCCCAACCGGAATTGTGAGTTTGCTATTAATATGCCCAATAGACATGCCGTAAACTATCGGCATATTCAAATGCCCTAATCTATCATAAATTACTTCCAATAAACTTAAAGATTGTATCTTTCCGTTTTCATTCGGTTTCGGTACACAGTTATGAAAAGTTCCTAAGATTAGCCCTGACAATTCATCAAACTTACCAGCTTCTCTCATCTGTGTCAGCATTCTATCAATTCTATATGGTTCTTCATCTACTTCTTCCAAGAACAATAATTTACCTTTTGTGTCAACATCATAAGTTGTTCCCACTAGAGAACTTACGAGAGACAAATTACCACCAATCAATTCTCCTTTAGCTTTTCCGCTGCGAATAGTTATTACCGGCTTATTGTCATCGGAATTATACATCGTAAAATCTTTCAAAGTGTATTCTACTACATTTAGCAAGTTATAAATGCTATAATCATTAAACGTCGAAATGCCAACAGGACCATGAAAGCAAACTAAACGAGAATATTTATAGATTCCATAAAGAAGAGCTGTGACATCACTATATCCGACAAAAACTTTTGGATTGTTCCGTATTAATTTGTAATCAAGATAGGGTAAAATTCTTGTGCAGCCGTATCCACCCCTTGTTGCGAAAATTCCGTTAATAT
>JBJKPP010000171.1:0-2355 GCA_046706145.1 Ignavibacteriaceae bacterium
AAGAGTATAATTTATTTTCAAAGGCAGATTTTAAAGACCCTAAGACCTTGCACGGAATGAATATGCCGGGTCTTAAAACTCTTACAAAATCAAAAGGTAAATATAAAGTTGAGTATAAAGAATTAAAAGATGGAGCCCAGCTTACTTTTATCTCCAAGGATACAACAGTAATTAAAGCTTTTCATGTTTGGTTTAATGCACAATTAAGAGACCACGGAAGCGATGCAAAAAATTACGAATAATAAAAATTTTGACTGCTCAAAAGAGTATCACTTTTCTCCGGTAACTGTTATGCTGGAAATTCCTACTTTCCCATCTTTGAATTTCTTTATTTCTTCAGGTGTTAAGTAATTATTTAAAACATCATCGGGCGGATTAGTAGTTTTAGATTTTTTGATTTCTACGTTTTTGAATCCTGCTTGTTTGATTGTAATGAGATATTCATCTTGCTGCAACGCGCCTGCCACACATCCTACATACATCTCCGCAGATTTTCTTAACTGTTCAGGCAAATCACCCTTAATTACAATATCGGAAACACAAAAGTGTCCATTTTGTTTTAAGATTCTAAAAATCTCACTAAAAGCTTTTCGTTTATTGGGAACGAGGTTTAAAACACAATTACTGACAACTACATCAGCAATTTCATTTTCAATCGGCATATCTTCAATATCACCGAGTTTAAATTCTACATTCTTAAAGCCAAGTTTATTTTTGTTTTCATTTGCTTTTTCTATCATCTCATCGGTAAAATCCAAACCAACGACTTTACCGCTATCTCCTACAAGTGCTCTTGCAACAAAAACATCATTCCCCGCGCCGGAACCGAGATCCACAACAGTATCACCTGACTTTATAGCTGCAAACTTTGTGGGAATTCCACAACCTAAGCCCAGGTCTGCATCTTTTACATAACCTTCTATATTTTGATAACCATTCTCGAGTACTTCATAATCAACGGCTTTAGACGAGCCACAGCAACTTCTACTCTTAACTGCAATTTCTCCATATTTTTCTTTAACTACTTCTTTTATATCATTTTTATTTTCCATTTGAATTTCCCTTCTATTTATTATTTACGAATTCTAACTCCTGAATTTCTTCAGAAGCGAAATATTTCTTTTGAAAAAAGAGTGCAACATTGACAAGTGAAATTAAAACCGGAACTTCTACTAACGGCCCAATGACTGCCGCAAACGCCTCCCCGGAATTAATACCGAACACTGCAATTGCAACTGCAATCGCCAATTCAAAATTGTTACTTGCTGCTGTAAAAGAAATGGTAGCGGTTTTCGAATAATCAGCCCCCGCTTTCTTCCCCATTAGGAACGATATGAAGAACATTATAACGAAATAAAAAATCAGAGGTATGGCAATTCTTAAAACATCCAGAGGAATTTTTACTACATACTGCCCTTTTAATGAGAACATTACAAAAATTGTAAACAGCAAAGCAACTAACGTTATTGGACTTATCTTAGGTATGAATTTTTTCTCGTACCATTCTCTACTCTTAATTTTTAGTAACACGAAACGAGTGATTATTCCGCCGAAGAATGGAATACCCAGATAAATTAAAACGCTTTCTGCTATTTGTCCTATCGTTACTTCAACAGCAAATGATTTTAGTCCAAGCCATTGGGGAACAAGAGTTAAAAACACATAAGCATAAACTGAAAAGAAAAGCACTTGAAAAATAGAATTGAATGCAACTAGGCCTGCAGCATATTCGGTATCTCCTTTGGCTAACTCGTTCCAAACTATTACCATTGCAATGCACCTGGCCAAACCAATCATGATTAGTCCTGCCATATATTCCGGATAATTCTGCAGAAAGATAACTGCCAGAATAAACATCAGAATTGGTCCGACAATCCAATTTTGCACAAGGGAAAGTGAGAGTATTTTCATATTCCTAAACACGTCAGGCAACTCTTCATACTTGACTTTCGCCAATGGCGGGAACATCATTAGAATTAATCCAACTGCAATAGGAATATTTGTAGTGCCAATTTGAAAGTTATTCCAGAAGTCTTCTATACCAGAAAATAGATAGCCGGAGAATACGCCCACTAACATAGCAGCGAAAATCCATAAAGTTAAATATCTGTTTAGAAAAGATAGTTTGCTTAACCTGCCTACCGGCAGGTAGGTTTTAACTCCCATACTTTAACCCTCAACCATCTGTATTTCTTTTATCCAATTTTCTATTCTGGACTTAATTTGGTCACGGATTATCCGGGTTTTATTCAGTTTTGTTTCATTGTCTCCTTCAATAGCTGAAGGGTCGCTAAAACTCCAGTGTATCGTTTTTTTTGCACTGGGAAATATGGGACATCTTTCCGCATTCGCTTC
>JBJKPP010000172.1:0-26635 GCA_046706145.1 Ignavibacteriaceae bacterium
TATTTATTTGATTTTTCAAGGGCTTGATACAATAGCAGAGGTTTTCTTAAACAGTACAAGGATTGCTCTTACAGATAACATGTTTCTACGTTATGAATTTGATGTTTCGAAAAAAATCAAAAGAAAGAATAATATTCTTGAAGTTAAATTTTATTCGCCGATAAAATATGCTAAAAGACTGGAATCGAAATATGGTAAATTACCTGCAAGTGACCATTCTGAAAGAGTTTACCTAAGAAAAGCTCAATATTCATTTGGCTGGGATTGGGGACCCTCATTTCCTACTTCCGGTATATGGAGGGATGTTTACTTAATTCATAAACCCGAATTTTATATTGGTGGTTTAAAGTTTGATACTTTATCAATTAAAAACGATTCAGCTTTGGTTAATGTTTCTGTTGAACTCAATAAGAATCTACCTAAAGAATATAAACTTAAACTTGAGTTGAAAAATGGTAATAAGGTTCTCGAAAAGGATCTTGTAGATAATAAGAAATCTTTTAGCATTCCTTTGACCGTAAGAAATCCAAAACTTTGGTGGCCAAATGGTGTAGGTGTTCAAAACCTCTATGATTTGTCAGTAATGATATTTAATGAAAAAGATAGATTAATTGATAGTAAAAACATAAAGGTCGGAATTAGGACAATAGAGCTAAAATTGTTTGAGAATGATAAACCACAATTTCAATTTATAATTAATGGGGAACCAATATTTATAAAAGGTTCAGATTGGATTCCAGCTGACTCTTTTCTACCTAGGGTAAAAAAAGAAAAGTATCGTGATTTATTGTCTCTTGCAAAAAATGCAAATATGAACATGATTAGAGTTTGGGGCGGTGGAGTTTATGAGGATGAGACATTTTATGAACTTTGCGACGAAATGGGCTTATTAGTTTGGCAGGATTTTATGTTCGCATGTGCTTCTTATCCTGAGTATGATGAGTTTATCAAAAATGTTAAAAAAGAGGTTGTCCAAAGCGTTAAGCGGCTTCAAAATCATCCCTCTATTGCACTTTGGTGTGGTAACAACGAAAACGAATGGATATGGTTTAGGGAAAATATGGGGAGTTACAAAATCATGCCCGGCTACAAAATTTATCACGAGCATATTTTAAAGATTCTAAATGATTTGGACCCACATAGGCCCTATTGGCCTTCGACACCTTTCGGATTTGAGGATGACCCAAATTCGGAAATTAGTGGAAACAGACATCAATGGGATTTGTGGAGCAGGTGGATAGATTATAAAAAAGTGAAGAATGACAGAAGTCTTTTTGTATCTGAATTTGGTTTCCAAAGCGTTGCCAATTTTAAAACAGTCTTAAATGTTTTACCTAATGAAGAAAGAAATGTTCAGAGCAGAGTATTTGAATTTCATAACAAACAAGTCGAGGGAAATGAAAGACTGTTCAAATTTTTAGTTACTCATTTACCAGTTAAGACTGGACTGAAAGATTTTGTTTATTTAAGCCAGCTTAATCAAGGGCTAGCTTTAAAAGAATGTATAGAGCATTGGAGAAATAGATTTCCTAAAACCAATGGTTCTATAATTTGGCAGCTAAATGATTGCTGGCCTGTGTCAAGTTGGTCATTAATTGATTCTGATATAATTCCCAAATTGTCATACTATTTGGTGAAAGAGTCTTTTAAAAATGTAATCACCATTTTGAATAAAAATGGGAATAAAATAGAAGTCTATGTTTTAAATCAGGGCACTGAAGATTACAACGGTAGAATAAAAATTGATTTTGTAAGCTTGCCTGCTGGAGTCGTTAATAATTGTACAGAAGTTGATGTGAGCGTAAATAGATTCGGTAAAAAATTATTTGCCAAGCTTGATAATGTTGAATCTATTGAAGCAGGAAAAGTAATAGTAATAGCCAGTTTATATAACACAAAAAGTGAATTAATTCATCGTAATTTTTACTGTGGTGTTGAGTGGAAACATTTGAGACTTCCCAAAGCTAATATTAAGGTAATAAGAAAGAAAGATAACCTCGTAGTAACAAGTGATAAGCCTTCGTTTTTTGTTAACGTCGTTTCTAGGTATAAATCGTTGGATGAAAATGGATTTATAATATTTCCCCGAGAGAAATTTGTTATAAAGACCTCTTCAAATAATAAATTTATTGGCAGAATAAAAACAACTTCATTGAATGATTATTTGCACCCACTTTTCTAAATTTTGGAGAACAAAATATTATGTCAAAACTTAATAAGATATTCAGACCAAAAACATTATTTCTGCTTTTGTCTGTACTAATCTTTCTTTCCTTCACATATAAGAAGGGAGAAGAAAAAAATAATTTAGCTGTACATTTTAAAGGAGACGCACAGGTAGAAGTGGGAAACCATTATGTGGGAGCTGAGTTTCATCATAGCTCTCCTTTACTGGAAAGAATAAGCTTTTATTATCCCGTCGCCAATAGCATTGACCTAAGTACTGATTACTGGAAGCGCGATACAACTTGTATTTTGCATTTAGGTTTAAAAATCGGCAACGGCAAGACAAAATTGATTGGATTAAAACCTTTTGAGCTGAATTTAACTCCATATTACGTGACCTTTCAAAAAAAAGACTCTCAGAAATCCATCAAAATTTCATATAACTTTTGTAATTCAAAACCAGCTATGGTTGTTACTTATGAAATAACAAATCTGGAAAAAGGTAAAGAATCTTATGAGTTTTATACACATCTTGAAACTTCTGTTAAAACTTGTCACACATACGCATTGAAGGACAGGGCAAGTACAAAAGTTGAAGACAATGGAAATGTTATTTATACTAATTTCAATGACCCCCAAACGCAGGATGTACAAATCTTTATAGCAAATGCAGCACTTTCTCCCATCAATTATAATACGAGAGGATATTTGAATGCATCTCTCAATAGTTCGGAGCCCTATTTCAAAAAAGAATTAAAACAAAATCAGAAAGAATGTATTCCTGCAGCGAGTTTTTTGTATAAAAAAGAACTTGCTCTAGGCCAAACTATGAAAGTTGTTCAAATTATAGGGTCATGTAAGCAAGGGGAAGGCGAAGGATTGGTAAAATATCTTGGAAGAAATTATAAGAATGAAGTTAAAAAATATGAAGATTATGTTTTGAATTATATCGGTTCATCACAATTTTCTTCAGGGGATAATGTGCTTAACCACTCTATTAGCTGGGCAAAAGCTATTCTTGCTGTTAATCAGCATTATATTGATGAAAATATTGAACCGATGCCATGTCCGGCAGAATACAATTTTTATTTTACGCACGACGTACTATTAACAGATTTAGCCGCAGTTAACTTTGACCTAAAGAGAGTTAAACAAGATTTAAGGTTTATTATTCATCATGCAAACAAGGATTACATAATCCCCCATGCATATTACTGGAAAGACAATAAATATGTTACTGAATTTGCAGACGTAAATAATTGGAATAACTACTGGTTCATAATTACATCATCACAATATTTAACTCACTCTGGAGATACATCTTTTGTAAAAACAATTTATCCTTACATGTCGAAGTGTTTAGAACAAGGTTTGACTGATAAGAAGGACAATCTGATTTGGGCATACCGACCTGATTGGTGGGATATAGGTCATGTCTTTGGTGCAAGAGCATATATGACAATACTTGCAATCCGTGCCATCCATGAATACGTCTATACTTCTTACGTTTTGCATGAGAACATAGATAAGCTAGCGCATTATGAAAATGAAGCAACAGAAATGACTAAGGCGTTGAACAACAAACTCTGGAGTAGTAATGAAAAATATCTAATCAACTATTACGATAAGAATCAACTTGATAAACATTATTATATGGGCTCACTTCTATCAGAAGTTTATGGATTGCTGGATGAGAAAAGGGGTGAGGAATTAATAAATACAACAAACAAAAAACTCCTTGATCCCAAGCTAGGTATTTATGCAGTCTATCCAATGGATTTTAACAAGTTAATTAAGAAATGGCATTTTGCGGGTAATGAAGCGGGTAATCCTTTCAAATATATTAATGGCGGAATATGGAATCATGCCAATGCATGGTATGCAGAGTGTCTTATGAATCTGGGTAAAAGACAAGAAGCTTATAATTTTATAAAAAGAACAATGACAGTAGATGGAATTATGAACGGTCCAAACGGACAGCCTGCAATGTATGAATACAGAATTGGAGATTACAAAGATCCGAAAATTTATGGAAAGGTTGATAAACCACAATTCATGTGGGCAGCAGGTTGGTATCTAAATTCACTTTATCATCTTTACGGACTTAGCGAAAGTGTATGGAATTTATCCTTTGTTCCTTTTTTACCTGCAGGAGTTGGAGAATCACATTTTGATATTTATTGCAATGGAAGCAAAGTGAATGTAACAATTAAAGGTAAAGGAAAATTTTTACAGTCAATTAAGTATAATGGTGTGAATTATCCATCGGCAGTTATTCCGGAGAATTATTCAAATCTCAAAAAAATAGAATTTAATCTTGGACTTCCAACTTATCCATATCTTTCGAAAACCAATTCTATATTGGTCTCAAGTAAACTTGATGATTCTGGAAAACAGTTATCAATTACTCTAAAATCAGTTACTGGACACCAAAACAAAAGTATTATTATTTCACCATTCGAACCCAAGTTTGTTAAGATAGGAGGTAAAGAACAAAGCAAAGGCTGGGGTGTTAAAAAGGAAGATGGTGTGTATAAATTGAAAGTCAGCTTTATTCAGAAACAGGAGATAGAGATAGTTACTATTTCGCATTGAATCTGTTCGGGTTGTAAAAATCAGAGATAAAAAATTTATCAATAAAAGTTTTTGCTTGTGTTTAATAATATAAATTCTTATGTTACCGGTAACAGGTACCGGTAACAGCTTTTTGAATTTATACCTCTGCTTCTTCAATCATAACCTGCACGCTGTCATAGCTTTATAATTTTATATAATCTATTGAAGGCGAATTATAATTGTGCATTTAATAGTTGTTGAAAGGGAATATGGAAGGAAAAACTATTGTCGGTGTAGACATCGGGGGGACAAATATAAGAGTTGGTAAAGTGTTGAATAATAAAATAATTGATTTATACACTCAACAAATAACATCAAAAGGTTCTTTACAAATAGTTATCGATGAAATAATTTCATCAATTTACAAGATCTTTGACAAATCTGTGTTGGGTATAGGCGTTGGGATTCCTAGTGTGGTAGATGTTAAGAAAGGGATTGTCTATGATACTCAAAATATTCCCTCATTTAAGAAGGTAAAACTGCAGAAGATTTTGGAAGATAGATTTAAAGTACGGTCTTATATTAATAACGATGCGAATTGCTTTGCGGTAGGTGAGAAATACTTTGGGGTAGGAAAAAATTATGATGACTTGGTTGGCTTAATTATAGGCACCGGACTGGGTGCAGGCGTTTATACTTCTGGGAAGTTGTATTTGGGTGCTAACTGTGGGGCAGGTGAATTCGGAATGCTTCCGTACTTGGATGGGCTTTATGAGGATTATTGCAGTGGAAAATATTTTACAAATAAGTTGCAAAGACCTGGAGAATCGATTTTTCTTAATGCTGAGAAAGGTGACAAGGAGGCTATTAAGATCTTCAACAAGTTTGGAGCTCATGTTGGAAATGCAATTTGCACAATTATGTTAACAGTTGATCCTGAAATTGTGATACTTGGCGGTTCTGTCAGCAAAGCTTTTAAATACTTTAAAGCCTCTATGGAAGAAGTTCTTAAAAAATTTCCATATCAAAATTCAGCTAGAAGGCTGAAGGTAGAAAGAAGTATGCTTGAGCATGTCTCCGTCTTAGGAGCTGCTGCTTTATATTTCGAAAATCATGTTACTATATCAAATAAACTTGGATTTGTCTGAAAGTGAACGTAACAATCGCTGATATTGCAAAAAAAGCAAAGGTCTCTAGGATGACTGTTTCCCGAGTATTGAATAATAATGGACCAGTTGCCGCCGAGACAGCTGAAAGAATTAAGGCAATAATAAAGGAAATGGATTATCATCCTAATCTTATTGCACGGAGTTTGTCAAGTCAAAGAACAATGACAATTGGTGTGGTAATTCCCAAAACAGAAAAGCTATTTTTGGATAATTATATAGCTCAAATTTTAAGTGGTATCGCTGACGTTGCACAGGAGAATGACTACAGAATAATTCTCATTCCGGTTACACACTCTAGAAGAGATAGTAATGATTACTTAAGGTTTGTGAGTAGCAAATTGTTTGATGGGCTTGTCTTATTAAAGGCAAAGATTAATGATCCTCACTTACCTGAGCTTGCTAGGTCAGGTTTCCCGTACATTGTAGTTAATTATAGGAAGTTTGGCGACAATTACAACTTTGTAGATTCGGAAAATGTTAAAGGCGCTGAATTAGCTGTTCAACATCTTTATGACAAGGGCCATAGAAAAATAGCATGTGTAGCTGGTTCCATGGATGAGGTGAATGCGAGGGACAGGCTAAAGGGGTACAGGAATATATTAAGGAAACATCGTCTGGCGCTTAAAGATGAATATATTGTGTTTGGTGAGTTTAATAAAGAGGCAGCAAAAGAAAAATCGAAAAATTTGTTGAATTTAAAGCAGAGACCAACAGCTATATTTTGTTCTGATGATTATATGGCGCTGGGTGTTATAGAACAGGCCAAAGAATATGGTTTCTCTGTTCCGGAGGATATTGCTATAGTTGGTTTCGACAATATAGAAATTGGAGAATTCTCCCACCCTGCTCTTACTACAGTGAAACAACCGATGTACCAGATAGGAAGAACATCTTCGGGGGCATTGTTGGGATTAATTAAGAAAACGAAAAAAAATCCGGTTAGAATAATGCTCAAGACAGAATTAATAATAAGAGAGTCGGCCTAAATATTTAGATAAAATGATGTAATCAACTGTCCACAGGCATCAAAGGAAAGGCTTTAGCTTTTATTAATAGTTAATCAAGCAAGGAAGAAGATATTTAATAATTGTACTACAACTCTGATTTATCTTGCTAAATTATGTTACCGATAACATTCGCAATGGTTTATCTCTTCTTGGCTACAATGACAAAAAATTTTTGAATTGGTTTTGATCAGGTCAAAACTTTTGATGACAATAGAGTATTAAAAAAATAGATAAGGAGAGTGAGCCATGAAAAAAAGGCGAAACATTTTTCCTATTACATTTTTTGTTTTTATGGTTTTCTGCATTATTTCTAACATACAAGCAGCAGGCATTAATGCGACCATCAAAGGAAATGTCAAGGATGTAGAGACTGGTAACCCATTATGGGGAGCTAATGTAGTTGTTGAGGGTACAAGCCTGGGTTCTGCCACTGATAAGAATGGAAATTATGAAATTCAGAATGTACCTCTTGGCACACACAAAGTAAAAGCTACATATATTGGTTATAAACAGGCTGAGCTAACTGTAAATGTTCAATCTCAAAGAACAGTTGAAGTAAACTTTAAAATGGAACCGGAAGCCGTTAAGGGTCAGACAGTATTAGTTACAGCTCAAAGAGCAGGGCAAATTGCAGCAATAAATCAGCAACTAAATTCTGAAACAATCACTAATATAGTCTCTTCTGATAAAATACAGGAACTGCCCGAGGCAAATGCTGCAGAAGCTGTCGGCAGATTACCTGGCATTTCGCTTCTCAGAGAGGGAGGAGAAGGGAATAAGGTGGTCATTCGTGGTTTGGCTCCACAGTATAATAGAATCCAGATTGACGGTGTAGATCTTTCAGCAACAGATCCTAATAACAGAAGTACAGACATTAGCATGATTTCACCCTATATGCTTGACGGGATTGAAGTTACTAAAGCGGCTCTCGCAAATCAAGAAGCTGATCAATTGGGTGGCACTGTCAATTTTATTACCAAAGGTGCTCCCTATGCGCCTCCATCTTATACTTTGATAGCTCAGGGCGGTTATAATGGTCTCAGAAATCAATATGGAGATTATAAGCTTGTCGGTCAAACCAGTAGAAGAATGTTTAATAATTTACTGGGACTCTCTTTGAACCTTGATGTGGAAAAGAGAAACAGAAGCTCAAATACGGCAACAGCAGGATATACTTTTCTGGAGGAGTACAACAGAGCTGCAGTTAACTCATTTGATCTCCAAGATGTTTCAAGAGAATTGCACCGTTATGGAGGGTCTTTGGTTCTGGATTTCAAAACTCCATCTACAACTATCATTTCCAGCAATTTTATTAGCCGAATAGATCACGACGTTATTTCACGAAGTGAAAACAGCATAAATTTGTTTACTAGTCAAACGGAGAGAGATCAACTCCTTACTCACACCAAAACCAATACTACTATTTTAATGAATGAATTAAGACTACAACAATTGTTTGATAATTTTAAAATACAAGCCCGCGTTAGTTATTCACTCTCTAAAGACAATACTCCTCGTGAATTAACATTTGAAGGAGAACAAGCTGCTCCTCTGGCAAGGCCGGTTGATATAACTGCCTCCCCCGGACAAGTACCCAACTATATGAATAACAATTTGTCTTCAATTTATGTGGGACCAATGAACGATTCAAACGAGCTGACTAAAGAGGAACAAGTAGGAGCTAACTTGGATTTAGAATGGCAGTACAGTTTTTCTAATGACATAAATATGAAATTGGACTTTGGAGGAGAATTTAAGCACAAAGATAGAAGGTATGACTATAATACAGTGTATCTAGATATTTACTCGGATCCAAGTGGCATAGTAACCAATGCTCTTTTGTCTAAATACCCGTATATGAGTCAGTATTATGTGTCGGGTAGATTTCCTTATCAGCCCTTCATTGATAATAGTTTTTCGGGTGAGGAGTTCATGAAAGGTATGTATCAACTTGAAAGAGTGCCGAGTTTGGGCCTTGCTGAACAAGTTATTAATTATTTAGAGAGCAACCTTGGAATAGATTATAAGGGCACACCTACACCTCAGAAATTTGTACCGAATTTCCAAACAAGTACAATGAATGATTACAGCGGTAATGAGGATTATTCTGCTGCTTACATAATGCCAGTTGTTTCCATAGGAAATCAAATTACCTTTATTCCTGGTGTTAGGTATGAACATGAAGTTACAAAATATACTGGCGTAAGAGGTAACGAAAACCTGGTTAGATATGCCAGCGTAGGCTATTATCACATAGATACTACTGCTACCAGAGAAAATAACTTTGTTCTGCCGATGATTCATTTAAAATACAAACCATTGGATTGGTTTGATGTGAGATTAAGTTACACACAAACATTGGCACGACCTGCGTACACTGAGTTCCTTCCTAAATGGGATATCTACATGGGAGGTATTGATTACAGCAATCCAAATTTAAAACCTGCAAAATCAGAAAACTACGATTTGTATCTTTCTTTCTATGGAAATAAGATAGGTTTATTTACAGTCGGCTTATTTGCGAAGCGAATTACAAATTTCGTGTTTTCACAGACTGAAGTAATATTAAGTGATTCGATGGCTGTTGCAAAATATGGACTATTCCAATCAATAACGGGGCAAGACCCAACAATATTTTCTGGTAAGCCTATATCAAGTTATATAAACGATCCGAATCTGGTTCATGTAGATGGTGTCGAGGTAGAGTGGCAGTCGAACTTGTGGTATCTGCCAGGATTTCTGAAAAATATTGTTTTTGATATTAATTACACTTACACGCATTCGAAAGCAATCTATCCGAGGACAGTACCAATTACACAAATTGTTTCTTCGCCATTTGGGAAGATTCAAAAAATAGTTGGGAATGCAGATTCATCTTATTCGGCACCCCTTCTCTATCAACCGGATAACATTGTAAACTTGACCCTAGGATATGATTATAAAGGTTTTTCTATAAGGGCATCGCTTCAGTATCAATCCCAAATCTTCTCTCAAAACGATTGGCGCCCGCAACTTAGAGGTTACACAAAGGGTTTTTCACTCTACGATCTAGAAGTTTCGCAAGAATTACCTATTGAAGGATTAGAAGTTTATGGGGAATTAAACAACATTTCAAAGGTGATCCAGGAAGACTACAATGTAGGAACGAGTTTTATGACTAATCAAGAGTATTATGGAATGAGTGGAAGTTTGGGGTTTAAATATAAGTTATAGTTGTAAACTGATTTTGTCAGTCAGAGATAGAATGCGATAATTTGTCTTAATTAAACAAAGTTATTGTTCAATTAAAAGGAGGTACTATCATGAAAAAGTTGTTATTATCAATCGTTGTTTTGCTTGCATTTAGCGGCTTGTCATTCAGTCAAACCGTGATGAATGTTCCTGCAGATGACAATTCAGGGAATCCGATTATCAATTCTCTGATCAAGTATGTTGTAGCGGACACGAATAACCAAGGAAAACAATTACATGATATATATAAGCTTCAAAGGGGAAAATATTATTTCTTCAACCAGACCGCAGTTTTCAAGAATCCGATTACTCTTGAAGCAGACCCGCCCGGTACTGCTGATACTACTTTTCCGCCAAAATTTCTTTTTGTGGCAGATCAACAAGGGAACGTTCCTGAGAATGACATTATAGATGCTTATGCCAATGTAACATGTAAAAATATCGCATTCAGTTCAATTACAACCGACAATCAATATTCATGGGCTAACGGGATTGTGCTAGAAAAAGATAGCTTAAGAATAGTGATGGATGGTTGCTACTTCGAACTTTTAGGTTGGGCCTTTATTGAGGCGGATGGCATCAACCATACCAGACTTATCGTTAGAAATTGTGAAACTAGGAATGGTTCGCCGTTTGGCGGTGATGAATGGGTCCCATTTTTCCTTGAAGCAAGCGGAGGTAGTGTTGATACATGTATAATGACAAATAACACATTCTTTGGTATTCAGGGTTCTGTCCTTAATATTGAACCTCTTACACCATGGAAATATATTTTCTTCGACCACAATACATGTGTAAACATTGTGCAAAATTTTACAACTGATGTGGCAGCTCACCTTAATACTACAATTACAAATAATATCTTTTATAATGTTGGCTGTTATGGATCAAGAATCTCCGACATCGAAAGTGGCGGGGGTGACCATGTGCAAGCGGGTCTTATAGAAGTTGATACTCTTGCATCGAATACCCCAGAAGGTTCAAGTCTCCCACATATTATGGATGAAAAAGATAGAAAGTTGGTTGTAAAAAATAACGTCTATTTCTGGTCGCAAGGTGTAAAGGACTATTTAACTGCAAATGCTGATTCTATTGTAGGAGTACCGTGGATGAGTTCTAGAGGTCAGCACATGTTTTCTGATAAAACAACATGGCCTAATTTTGTGGCAGAAAATAATGTAGAAGCCGATCCCGGCTTTGATAATTTCGGCGGAACTGATGCTATGGTTACACAAATGTATGCAGACAGAAATACAGGTACATTTGGATTTTGGGGTTGGGATCCTGATTCGGTGCAATATCCCGCTGAACACTGGGCATTAGAACAATGGCCTCTTCCAGAGAACTTTTCGTATTCCGCCAGCTTTACTTCAACAGATGGATATCATGTTGGTAGCTTGCAGTGGTACCCAAATGAATTAGCGCAATATGGCAATCCAACTGCTATTAAGGAAACTTCAAAGGATATAGTTCCTAACGCATTTACTCTGCAGCAAAATTATCCAAATCCATTTAATCCATCTACAACTGTTAATTTTACATTAGCAAATAGCGGAGTCGTTAGATTAGGTGTATATAATATGCTTGGTCAAAAGGTAGTAGATGTTATCGATAATCAAGAGATGTCATCTGGTTTCCATGAAGTAAATATAAATATGTCAGAATACGCAAGTGGTATCTATATGCTGAAACTTCAGCAGGGAGCTAAAGTGAAAACTATAAAAATGATCTTGATGAAATAACAAAAATTTTGTACAAGTTGATCGCTTGGTTCTCAAATGCTGAAAAATAACAGAGAAGCAGGCGGTCAGCTTGAATTTAAAGTTGATCTTAAAATTTTTCAGAGTCGATAGGAAATTGTAAGCCATTTTCGTTATAATTATTTCAATGTTAATTCTTAAAATTGAAAGTTTGAGGTAACTCCCTAAAGGGAATTGGTAAGATTGGAGTTTGTGGTTTCTTATAAACTTATTAGGACAAAACCTTTTACTTTTAACAAGATTTATTGTTAACCATATCTTATATGGATAAAGTACTAAGAAGATTACATAAATCGTTTTTAACACATCAATATTACATTTCAAAGAAAATAATTTGCAATTTTCTTTAGGGAAATAAAATGAGCAACGAGAACGCCAAAGTCACCGCATCACCTAGAATAAAATCCATAGATATAATACGTGGGTTTACAATTTTAGTAATGATTTTTGTTAATGATCTTGCTGGAGTTGCAAATGTTCCTGCATGGATGAAACATGCTCCTACTTTGCATGATGGGATGACCTTTGTGGACTGGGTATTCCCAGCCTTTTTATTCATTGTTGGTATGTCTATACCCTTTTCAATAGGGCGCAGAATTGAAAAAGGTAATAAGATGGGTTCCGTCTGGAAGCATATTTTAATTCGTGTTGCAGGACTCCTAGTACTAGGATTTTTTATGGTAAATGGTGATCGCATTTCCGATCAAGGAATTCTTAATCCGCATTTATGGACACTCTTGATGTATATTTTTGTGATAATCATCTGGAACAAAAACAAGAATCCAAAATTTCTTTTTTCTAAAAAGTGGATTAAATACTCGGCCGGTGCAGGCTTAATAGTTTTGTTTTTTTTATTTCGAGGTGAGAATCAAACAGGCTTAGTACAAATGAGTCCGGATTGGTGGGGAATACTTGGACTTATTGGCTGGGCGTATTTAGTTGCTTGCTTGTTTTATATACCTTTTAGAAGAAATAGGTTTGCATTACTGGGTGTCGCTGTTTTGCTCTTTTGTTTTTATTTGGCAGCCTATAACGGTTTCCTAACCAACTATCCTTTTATTCAATTCATATGGCCTGGTAATTATGTTAGTTATACTTTAGGTTCTCACCCTGCTATTGTAGTTTTAGGTGTGATATTGGGGATTAAACTTAAAGAGAACATTGAAAAACCGAATCACATAAGTATATTAAAATGGGCATTTGGATTCAGTATATTCTTATTAATATCTGGGTTGCTTTTACATCAGCTAAATAAACTTAGCGAGGTGTTTATTATAAGTAAAAATCTTGCAACAATACCATGGTGCTTACTTAGTTCAACATTTACAATCTGGATCTGGATGTTTATTTATTGGCTTGTTGATATGAAGGGGTTAAACTCATTGTTCAAGATAATAGAACCTGCCGGGATGAACCCTTTATTTGCTTACATTTTGGCGCCATTCGTTGTGGAGTGTTTTGCTCTTGTCGCTCTTGCATTTAATGGATTTGATATATATGCGTGGTTAGGGGGATCATTCGTAACTGGTTTTTCTCGTGCTGTTTTAATTGCACTATTAATGACATGGCTTCCTGGTTATTTAGGTAAAAAAGGTCTGCAGTTGAAATTGTAATAATCATATAGGGAAAATTGGTATGAAAAAATTTTTAATTGTATTTGTAACCCTGCTACTTTCGGCTTCCCAGACGTTTTGTCAAAAAATAAAAATATTGACTAACCAATTAGGTTATGATCCCGTTTCAACGAAAACTGCTGTAGTTGAGGCTTCTGCTGGCGATATAATTACAGATAGTTATGTAAAACTTTATGATAGTAATAAAGAAGTTATTAAAGTTAAGCCGGTTAAGGTGGGTAAGATAGATCAGTGGAAAAATTGGTATTTCTGGACAATCGATTTTTCTTCTGTTCAAAAAGAGGGGAAATACTGCATTGAATGTAAAACCAATAAAGGAACTGTCTGTTCTTTCCCATTTATGATTCAGAAAAATATTCTCGAGAGGTATACAATTTCAGATGTTTTGGCTTTCTTCAAAGAAATGCGTTCTGTAGGACAATTTGAAAAGGCTGATAAAAAGATGACATTTGCAGATGGGAGAAAGGATACTGTTGACGTTCATGGAGGGTGGCAGGATGCAACGGGTGATTATGGAAAACATTTATCGGGAGGCCGATATGCAAATTATTTTGACCCACAGCAAATTCCTCTTGTGGTATACAGCTTGTGTAAAAGTTATGAGATGTTGAACGGTAGAAATAATAAGAACTTCACACAATATAAAAGAAGAATAATTGATGAGTTATTATATGGAGCAGATTATCTTGTGAGGATAAAGGATCCTTCGGGATCATTCTACAACTCTGTAAATGCACCTGGCCTGGATAAAAAACCGGATGACAGAAGGATATCGCCTGCTATGGGTAGTTTCAGTATAACCACATTGAAACCTGATAAAGCCGCAAAAAAAGTTGTTAAACCACGTAAGAGTGTGAAGAGTTTGTATGAATCCAGTTTCAGAAGCGGTGGTGGTATAGCGATTGCTTCGTTGGCTATGGCTTCACAATTTAAAGTTTGTGGTGATTTCTCTTCTGCAACTTATCTTAAAACTGCTGAAGATGCTTTTCGTTATCTAGGGAAGAATAATCAAAAGATGGATTATAATGGTAGAGATAATATAATAGATGATTACTGTGCACTTGCTGCTGCCGTTGAATTATATAAAGCCACTAAGGATAATGTTTACAAAATAGCTGCTGATAATAGAGCTGATAGTCTGATGAACAGACTGACCACATGGAAAAAATATTCGAACTACTGGCGGGCAAATGACGGCACCCGCCCATTCTTTCATGCCTCGGATGAAGGGTTCCCGGTTATCTCATTGATTTATTATCTAGATATATGCAATAGTAATATCAAACAGAAAGTGCTGGATGTAGTTAAAAAATCTCTTGAGTTTGATCTTTCAATAACTTCCGAAGTACCTAATGCCTTTGGTTATGCACGGGAATTTGTTCAGCATAAAGATGGGAAAAGAAATACAAGCTTCTTTTACCCACATGATACCGAATTGGCACCTTGGTGGCAGGGAGAAGATGCGAGACTTGCTTCGCTTGCTTGTGCTGCAAGATTGACAATACCATATTTCAAATCCGATAAAGCATTTACTAGAAAGCTTGAAAAATATGCCGATGATCAATTGAATTGGATTTTGGGACTTAATCCTTTCGATATATGCATGATGAACGGCATTGGGCGAAATAATCCTGAATATATGTTTTTTGGTAGTTATCAATACACGAACGTACCTGGCGGCATTTCCAATGGAATAACATCAGGCTTATACAATGAACATGATATAGATTTCGATATTCCATATTCAGTAACAGGTAAGGACTATGATTGGCGATGGACTGAACAATGGCTGCCTCATGATTCCTGGTTTTTAATGGCAGTATCTGCAGGAGAATAAGTTATTTATACAACACGAATAATTAAGCAAGGTTCCAATTTGAAATTATTTATAAAATAATCGGGAGTATTTATGTGGCGTACGGTGGTTGCTACAATTCTGAGTATTCTTGTTCTGTCTTGTGCCGGTCCAAAATTGCTGAAGTCAAATGCAGAACATGGAAAATATATAGTTGGATATCTTTTCCCTGGTGATAGTCTCCTTAATGGTAACGATATCGCCGTGGAAAAATTGACTCATATCATATATGCTTTTGCTAATGTTAAAGACGGAGAAATTGAGCAGGGATTTAAGAATGATATTGAAAATTTTAAAATTCTAAATCAGACAAAGGAACGGAATCCATACCTAAAGATTTTAATTTCAGTAGGTGGGTGGACATGGTCGGATAAATTTTCCGATGTATGTTTAACTAAAGAAAGTCGTGAAAAATTTATCAATAGTGTTGTTGCATTTATCGACAAAAATAATCTTGACGGCGTAGATATAGACTGGGAGTTCCCGGGCCTTGTTGGAAATGGCAATGTTCACCGTCCGGAAGACAAGGAAAATTTCACATCATTGCTTGAAGAAATGCGAAGTGCGCTTAATGAACTTGGTGCGAAGAACAACAAATACTATCTAATAACAGCAGCTACAGGTGCATTTAGTGATTACCTTGCGCATACCGAGATGGCTGTGGATCAAAGGTATCTTGATTTTATAAATCTTATGACTTATGATTTTTGTGAACCCGATGCCGATAGTACTGCCGGGCACAATGCGCCTCTTTTTACAAACCCGCGAGACCCGAATCATAGTTCTGACGATGCTGTTGTTCAACTGTATTTAAATGCAGGTGTTTCACCGCAAAAAATTGTTTTAGGCGTGCCGTTTTATGGACATGTTTGGCAGGTGACCTCCTCAGACAGCAATGGTCTGTACGAACCAGGCGGACAAACAAAAATGCATATTTGGGCTTCATTCAAAAGTCTTCAGATGAACTATATTAATAAGAAAGGCTTTGTGCGTTATTGGGATTCTATCTCGTGTGTACCGTATTTATTTAATAAAGAACGAAAAATATTTATTACTTATGATGATGAACAATCTTTATGGGACAAATGTGAATATATAAATGCTAGAGACCTCAAAGGTGCAATGTTTTGGGAATATAATTCCGATTATAAATCACGACTGCTTCAAACACTTTATGAAGGTCTAAAGCAGGAACGAGCCTCTTCTATTACTGAGTGAATTGGGTAAAACCAAATAATAATTTAAATAGAGAAATAATGAAGAATAACAAAATAACAATTTTATTATCCGCCGGGATTATAACCTTATTTTCGGTTAAAATTTTATCCCAGACATCCATATTAAAATGGCAGGATGGCAAGCAGGGCTGTGCCTCTCTCACTTTCGATGACGGCTCTATAAATCAGTTTCGTATTGCCGTTCCATTATTAAATGAAAGGGGACTACATGCAACGTTTTTTATTATCACTGGGGGAATTCCCGGGTCAAAGTTCAGACCTAAGTATATAGGCAGACCTGTAAAGGAAATAATAGAAGAAAGTAAAGCGATTCCAACAGACAAAAGTAATTTATTCAAGCGTTGTACTGCATTATATTATTTGGCACATACAGGCAAATTTCCAGAAATAGAAAAGTATTCGAACTTGGATGATGTAATTGGAGATCAATTCGACGCAGGAAATTATAAAGCTGTTTATGCTCAAATAGATTCAGCTTACACAATATTAAGAAAAAATGAGTCTTCATATAACTTTCAAGAGAAGAAAGGGGAATCGGAAAAAGGTTATCACCTCACATGGAGCATTCTTCGCTCTGTTCACAATGAAGGGCATGAGATTGCAAATCATTCGGTTTCACATCCCTATATGTCCGTTATGACAAAACCGGATATTTTATATGAAGTTGAAAAGAGCAATGAAGATATTGAGAATCACATAGGAATTAAACGCGTACTCTCTATAGAATTACCGTATGCTATTGAAAATAAAAGAGTGCTGGGTTATATCTATCCGTTGTTTCCGTTTGTTCGAAATGATTTAAGGGATAATTACATTAGGGAAATATTACGCGGTGAGCCTGGAGAGCCTGTTTCTAGGAATAAGGAATATGTACAATGGCAAAGAGGTCCAATCACTAGTACATCGCTGGAAAAAATGGAAGGTTGGGTAGATACAACAATTACGGACGGCGCATGGCTTGTTCTTGTTTTTCATGGAGTAGAAGGTATTGGCTGGGAAGCTATTCCCAAAGAAAGATATGCAAAATATTTTGATTACATCAAAGGAAAAGAAGATAATCTCTGGGTTGCTACCTTTCAAGACGCATATAAATATGTTAGAGAAAGAATGAATACTACAATTAAGTCTCAATCAAGTTCTCAGAAAATCATTGTAACTCTATCTGACAGTTTAAACACTAATATTTACAACCTTCCGGTCACGTTAAAAACAATAGTTCCAAGTTCATGGAAATCAGTTGATATTCAGCAGGGAGAAAAAAAATCTAGAGTTGAAGTCCAGAGGGAAGGGGAAAGTAATTTTGTCCAATATAAGGCAATGCCCAACGGATCAAAAATTATTATTTCGAGGAATGCCTAACAAAAAATGGAGAAAGTTATGTCAGCGCTATTTTTTGAAAAAAGTCAAATGGTATGTTTTATAATTCTAATGCTAATTATATCTGTTCCGGTAATAAAAGCTCAAAATAGTAATATTACCTTACTAAGTAAAAACTGGGTCATTCAGTCTTCTGAAAAGGTCCCTGATAATGGAGAATTAATTTCAAGCGAAAAATATTCTACGGAAGGATGGTATCCGGCAACAGTTCCCTCTACAATAATGGGAAATCTGGTCAGTGATTCGGTTTATAAAAATATCTTTTATGGTGAGAATCTAACTAAGGTGGATACAAACCAGTTCAAAAAACCATGGTGGTACAGGACTGAATTCGTTCTAAAGAAAATGTCAGGGATGAATAATGTATTCTTAAGATTCGATGGAATTATTTACCGCGCCGATATTTTTATTAATGGTAACAAAATTGCAGATGCAGATAGTATTTTTGGCGTGTATAGGAGATTTAATTTTAATATAACTAAGTATGCTAATCTAGATGGAGAAAATATTCTCGCAGTTAAGGTTTATCCTCCTAAATGGAGTGATCCAACCGTAGGTTTTGTTGATTGGAATCCGCGTTCACCAGACGATAATATGGGAATCTGGAGGAATGCAAGTGTGAAGGTTTGCGGCGATGTTTCTGTTGATTTTCCTTTTGTAAAAAGTGAGATTGACCTTAAGACACTTAAAAAGGCAGAATTGACTGTTTCGGCTGAAGTTTCCAACAACTCTGACAAAGAGATTAAAACTTTATTAAAAGGAGAAATTGGCAAAATTTCATTTTCTAAGGAAGTGACGCTCCAGCCAAGGCAAAATAAGATGGTTGAATTCAATCCTCAGGAGTTTCCTCAATTGATTGTAGAAAATCCACATTTATGGTGGACTAATGATTTGGGTGAGCCATATTTATATAAATTGAAACTTCATCTTCTTGATGGAAAAAATCTTTCTGATGAAGTGCAAACGAACTTTGGCATTCGTGAAGTGTCAGATTACATAAATAAAGATGGCTACAGGGGTTTCAAATTAAATGGTAAAAAGATTCTAGTGCGAGGCGCCGGATGGGCTGCAAACATTTTCCTTCAGTATAATCCAAACAAATTAAAAGCTCAGATAGAATATGTGAAACATATGGGTTTGAATGCAATAAGGTTTGAGGGTTTTTGGGGGGATAACCAGGATATTTACAGTTTGTGTGACCATTATGGAATTCTTATAATGGTTGGATTTAGTTGTCAATGGGAGTGGTCCGATTATATTGGCCTTCCTGCAGATAAATACGGAGCTATAAAATCACATGAAGATATGAAACTTGTTTCGGAATACTGGCAAGATCAAATTAAATGGCTGAGAAATCATCCGAGCATTTTAGTTTGGTTATATGGGAGTGACAAATTTCCACGCCCGGAACTTGAAAGGAAATTTCTTAATATTCTCAAAAAAGATGATCCCACACGCCCGTCGCTTTCGTCTGCTGCAGGTGTTACGAGTACAATTACTGGCAATTCTGCAGTTAAAATGAACGGACCTTATGACTATGTTCCTCCAATGTATTGGTTAACAGATAATAAGAACGGCGGAGCTTTCGGATTTAACACAGAAACTGGTCCCGGACCGCAAATACCCCCTATAGAAAGCATTAAAAAAATGATTCCCCCAAACGACCTTTGGCCGATTGACTCTGTTTGGGATTTCCATTGTGGCAGGCATGAATTTCATAATTTGAATACTTACAATGAAGCGCTTTACAAACATTATGGTAAACCGTATGATCTTGAGGAATATTGCACAAAATCACAGCTCCAAAATTATGATGCTATGCGGGCAATGTATGAAGCATTTACTATTAATAAACCTACAGCTACAGGAATTATACAGTGGATGCTTAATTCGGCATGGCCTGAATTCTACTGGCAGCTTTACGACTATTACCTGATGCCAAACGGTGCGTTTTATGGGGCCAAAAAAGCAAATGAGCCGGTTCATATCGCATATGATTACGCTAATAAAGGAGTTGTGGCAATAAATAATACGTATAATGTGTATAATAATCTTACAGCAAACGTTCGAGTTTTAAAATTTGATTTGTCATCTGCTTATTCATTGAAGAAGGAGTTCAATTTAGCACCGTATGTATCAAAAGCCATCACTAAGATTCCCGAGCTAAAAGATTTATCAAAAACATATTTTCTTGTTCTTGATTTGAAGAACAGTAAAGGACAAGTTGTAAGCAGAAACTTTTACTGCCTTTCAACTAAACCGGAATTACTCGACACTGCTGCGACAAAGTGGTACGTAACACCAATCAAACAATATGCTGACTTTACTGAATTAAATAAACTAGGGAAAGTAAAACTTGACGTATCTTCTAATTTTATTAAGAAAGGTCAATCTACTGAAGCCACAGTAGAGTTAGTAAATAACACCAATAAGCTGGCATTTCAGATACAACTGGCTGTTAAAAAGGGTGAGGCTGGAGAAGATGTTCTGCCCATCTTCTGGGATGATAATTATATATCGCTTTTGCCTGGCGAAAAAAGAACAATTAAATGTCATTTTTCCACTTCCGACCTTGATGGTAAGAAACCTTACTTGAAGGTTACTGGCTGGAACATAACAGAATAAAAAAGATCATGGACGAATAGAAATTCCTTAAAGCATAAACGGACAATACATGGAAAACAACAAACTCGATAGAAGTCTGGGACTTCTTCATGCCACTGCAACCAACATGGCAACTATGGTTGGTATTGGTCCCTTCATCACAATTCCGCTTATTGTATCTGCTATGGGTGGACCGCAGGCGATGTTAGGTTGGGTTGTAGGAGCTATCATAGCAATTTCTGACGGACAGATTTGGGCAGAGTTGAGCACATCATTACCAGGCGAAGGCGGGACGTATGTGTACTTGAGGGATGCATATAAAAAGTACTTCGGCAAATTAATTGCATTCCTATTTATCTGGTCATTCCTTTTGAGCGGTCCTTTTGAGATTGCTTCGGGTTTTGTTGGAATGATGAATTATGTTGCTTTTATATGGCCTGTTTTGACTCCTACGCATATAAGAATATTAGCTTTCTCGGCTGGATTACTTACAATCATTCTTCATTACAATAGGATTAAGCTTGTCGGTGCAATTACTGTTGTTTTATGGGTTGTTATGTTAATAACCGTGGGAATAACAATATTTGCAGGTCTAACACATTTTCATCCGGAGCATGCCTTTGCTTTTCCTAAAGGCTGGTTCTCATTTTCATGGGGATTTGTTATGGGTCTTGGCAGTGCCACTTTGATTGCCATGTATGATTTGCTCGGGTATTATAATATTTGCTATATGGAAGAAGAAGTTAAGAATCCGGGATTTGTTTTCCCTAGAGCAATTCTGTGGTCAACTATATGTGTAACTCTTATTTATGCAGTTATGAACTTTTCTATTCTCGGAATGATGCCCTGGAGAGAAATTGAGAAATCAACTCATATTGTGTCTGATTTATTCTTAAAAACATATGGACATACTCCCGCTGTAATAATCACAGTCTTGGTCGCCGTTACTGCTTACGGCTCCATTTATGCTTTGATGATGAGTTATTCCAGGCTGCCTTTTGTGGCAGCACGTGACGGCTTTTTCTTTGACTGGCTTAAGAAGATACATCCTAAAAAACATATACCACACTATTCCCTGTTGTTAGTTGGTCTCATCACCTGTGTTGCAAGCTTATTTAATCTTGATTTTATAATTGAAGCGACTTTAGCAAGCAGAATTTTGATTCAGTTCCTTGGTCAGAATGTAGGTCTTACGATTTTAAGAAAGAGTCAACCAAATATGAAAAGACCTTATAAGATGTGGTTATATCCTATTCCTTCAGTAATAGCCTTCTGCGGATTTACATTCATTTTTATAAGCTCCGGTGTAGCAGCTATAGGTGTTGGACTTTTATGGCTTGTGGTTGGTGTTATTGTTTTTCTTGGATGGGCTAAGAAAAATAATGAATGGCCATTTGCATCATTAGAGAAAGACGGTGAATCTGCTTAAGATTTGCATCGCATAGTTTTTATTTCCAGAAGATAAGAAGTTTAAGATAAAAAAAAGCCAAGATATAAAGCGTAGAAACTTTTGATAGTAGATAACTTTTCGTCATTTCTGAATTGATTCAGAGTTAGGAGGAAAACATGAAGAAACCAGATGAAACTGAAGATAAAAGAGGTATTTCACGCAGAAAGTTTTTAGGCGGTGTTCTTACAGCAGCAGCTTATTCTGCAGTTCCCGCATGGCTCGGAGGAAGAAAAGTTTCAGCGGGAAAATTAAGTGGGCTTGCTAATGCTTTAGGTTCAAATTCGCAGCCGAAGGTAATTCACATAGATGCTGCAGCAGGCAATGCTACCAATTCTTTCACGCCACACGGCGCTTTGGGCACATCAATCGATATTTTAGGATATGGCGATGTTGACGAGCTCTACACGAAACCTATTATTGATAAATGTTTAACTGCTGGATGGGGACCAATGACATACCGGCAGAACACTGAACTTCAAGGTACAGCCTGGCACTGGAATCCGGATGGAACATGGAGTGATGTCAAGAACAAATGCGGCTACTTTACAGGTAATGCTGAACCCACTAAATTTCTTAGACATTCTTATGGGTACCATTTGCCTCATTGCGGCAACACACGCAATCTTGGCACATTGTCTGGATATTCACGCATTACCGATGGCAACAAGGATAGTTACTGGAAAAGCAACCCATACCTGGCGAAACATTTTACAGGAGAAGATGATTCTCTTCATCCACAATGGGTAATAATAGACTTAGGCGATAAACAAAATGTAGAAGTGATCAGAATTGACTGGGCCAACCCTTTTGCGAAAGTCTATGAGATACAATATTGGACAGGAACTGAAGATGCAATGTCAAAACCAACCTCTGCTATCTGGAACGCTTTTCCTAATGGAATTATTAACGAAGGAAAGGGGGGCAGCGTAACTTTGAAACTTTGTTCTACACCAATTAAAGCTAGATTTATCCGCATACTTATGACGAAATCTTCAGAGACATATGATACTCATGGAAATGACGACTTACGAAACAGCCTTGGCTATGCAATTACTGAAATTTATACAGGTACATTTAACGGCGATGGTGAGATTGTCGATATAATTCAGCATACGCCTGATCAAAATCAAACTGCCACTTATTGTTCTTCTATTGATCCCTGGCATTCTGCTTCTGATCTTGATGAGCATGCTGGAGACCAAACTGGCTTTGATCTTTTTTTCACTAGCGGGGTTACGAACAACTTACCGGCTATAATACCAATCGCACTGTTGTATAATTCTCCAGAGAACGCGGCAGCGGAAATTGCATATCTAAAGAAACGCGGCTACCCCGTATCTTATGTTGAAATGGGAGAAGAACCAGACGGGCAATATTTTATACCTGAAGATTACGGAGCGCTGTATTTACAATTTGCAACTGCTATACACAAACTTGTCCCTGAGGCTAAACTTGGCGGGCCGGTTTTTACAGGAGTTAATGAAGACATTCTTGTTTGGCCTGATGGACATGGTAGAACTTCCTGGTTAGGAAGATTTATAGATTATCTGAAATCCCACGATCGTATTTCTGACCTTGCTTTTGTCTCCTTCGAACACTATCCTTTCGAACCGTGTGGGGTTACATGGAATAGTCTTTACGAAGAGCCGGAGTTAGTTAGTCATATTCTGCAGGTTTGGAAGGATGACGGCGTGCCGGATAACGTACCTATGATTATTACAGAGAGTAATCTTTCCTGGAATCTCGATCAATCTTTTGTCGATATTTTTGGCGCGCTTTGGCTGGCGGAATATGCCGGTTCGTTCCTTACTGCCGGCGGCAGCGGGCTATATTATTTCCAGTTTTTTCCGGAACACCTAGGGCGGGGCTGCCATGGCCGCGGGATATTCGGAATGTTTGATGCTGATAGAGACCACCATATAAAGCAATATACTTCACAGTATTTCGGGGCACGTTTAATTAACCTTGAGTGGGTAAAACCCGGGAATGAAATTCATAAGACTTATCGTGCATGGAGCGATATTCATGATTCTGCTGGCAAAGATATACTTGCCGTGTATGCTGTACAAAGGCCCGATGATCTTTGGTCGTTGATGATAGTAAACCGTGACCAGGAAAATTCTTACGATGTACAAATAGATTTCAAAGGCGTAGAACTAAATGCAGGGAAATTTTTCTCCGGTCCTGTTACGATTGTAACCTTCGGTCCTGACCAGTATGTCTGGCATTCTGACAATGATATAGCTAAACCAGATGGACCAGCAAAGACTTATACAGTAAACTCCGACGCGAAAACCTCGTTTATAATACCGCGATCCTCACTCACGGTAATTCGTGGAAAGATTGGTTAATATGGCTAATTGGTTTGGATGTTGAATATTGGGACGGCAATATGTTATACAATTTGCAAGTTATCGACACTTAGCCAATTCTTGTGACTAAGATGGCGAGGCTGTATATCGCATACCCAAAAGAAGAAAAACATTTCTAAATATTTCCAGTCCGTTTTCTTTAATTTACTTGTAACTATATATAAATTAAAATGTTATAAAATCTATAACTGGGCTAACTATAAATGATATGGCGATAAATAATTAAATGATAATTTATTTATAAAGTTAAGGACCGAAAGCAAAAACTCTAGAAATAAAAATCGAATACTATCATTATCATAGAAGTTATAAATTAGAAAAGGAGTGTAGATATGTTAACTCTCCACAAATCATTTAAATATTTATTCATCATAATAATTGAGCTACTTATTTTTACAGGCGGCACAATATCATACGCTGAGTCATCACAAAACCCAAAATCTAAAAAGACTGACGAAGCTGATTCAGGAATTAATAAGATTGAACATGTTATTTGGATCATCCAGGAAAATCATTCCTTTGACAATTATTTTGGAACTTACCCGCGTGCAGATGGAATCCCGCCAGATACCCGTTTGCCGAAAGAACCGGGAGCTAAACCAACTGTTGAACCGTTTCATATGCCTGAAGGTCAACCGCTTATTGATTTGGAGCATAGCTGGGAATCTGCACATGCTTGTTATGATAATGGCAGAATGGATGGCTTTGTTTGGGCTGAAGGATCATCTTATACTATGGGTTATTATGATTCTACAGATATACCGAATTACTGGAAATATGCTGAAACGTACACGCTTTGCGATCGCTATTTTTCATCAGAAATGAGCGGCAGTTCTCCGAATCATGTATTTACTGTTGCAGCGCAATCGGGAATACTTAATAATGTGGGAACTTTAAAAGAACTAAAAAAAATTACAGATGACGATGATGGCTTCAATTTTATTTCAATTGTTAAGAGATTTATAGGTCAAGGAATAACCTGGAAATATTATGTTGAAACAAGGTCTGCGCCCCCTGATTCGGCTGACATAAATGCTCTGTCTAATTTGGCTTATCCAAACCCTAAAACTTTTACATTGTGGAATCCAATGCCGGGTTTCAAAGAGGTTAGGGATAATCCGAAAATGATGGAACATCTAGTTTCCCAAAAGGAATTTTATAAAGACATAAAAGATGGAACATTACCACAAGTATCTTGGCTTATTCCTGATTTTCAGGACAGCGAGCATCCACCGGAACCGTTGAAGCAGGGTATGTGGTATGTTACAAGACTTATAAATACAGTTATGGAGAGCCCTTATTGGAAGAACAGTGTTATATTTTTATGCTGGGATGATTACGGCGGGTTTTATGATCATGTAACTCCACCAGAAGTGGATGCCTACGGTTATGGACCGCGCGTTCCGATGATTGTTATTTCCCCTTTTGCTAAGCCAGATTATATATCACATGAAACTTATGATCTTACTTCCGTATTAAAATTCATTGAAGTTAGATGGCATCTTAAGCATTTGACTACTCGAGACCATGGCGCCAATGATATGATTGATTGTTTTGATTTTAACCAAGTTCCTGTGAGACCATTAGTTATCAATGTTCCACCAAATGAAGAATCACAGTTGTACAAAGTGCATTTGACTTATCCTCCAACTGTGACTTTACCTAGGGAGACACGGCTAACGCCGAAAGGCACGCAAGCTGTACCATATATACCCCCAAAATCAAAGGCTCATTAAATGGCTAAGAAATAAATTGAATAGATTTCTGAATTTTCTACTACAACAAAAGCCCAGCTTCAAAGCTGGGTTTTCTTTATTAATTAAAAATATTTAGAGGATAGTATTAATCTTATAATAAGTATTAGAATTGCTAAATTAAAACCTAATATTTTTATGTATAAAATAAGGGGAATGTTAGCATAAAGGTGGGCCTATAAAATGAGTTCAATCGAATTATATAATAAAGTGTACGAAACTAACATAAATCCGCTGAAAGATGGAAATGTTATAATCGATGATTTTCTTTTGAATAGAAAAAATGATAAAAGAATTGGCATTTCATTAATAGTTCCGGTTGAAAAGATTAGTGGCGCATATAGCAAGTTTATAAATGATTTTGTTAAACTAGAGCCCAATCAATATTATTATCGATTTTCAGATTTACATATTACCGTCTTTGATTTTATTAGGTGCAGAGATAATTATCAGAAAAATGAA
>JBJKPP010000173.1:0-4109 GCA_046706145.1 Ignavibacteriaceae bacterium
AGCTGGTGTACTTTTCTCCACGGTGCGTTGTACCCTATCGTAACACCGGTGTGAAGAATTAATCCCTTATCTTTTGCTGTAGAACTGTAATTAATAATGTGACTTCCCAACACCATTGAATTTGGAATAGTTATATCAACATTTTTGACTGTTCTCACTCTGGTTACAAGAAGAGTTTTCTCTACAATATCGCCAACCGTATCGGCAATTTTTACCCTGTCGCCTATCTTGAATGGACGCATGTAAGTTAGTACTATACCTCCAATCATATTCGCAATAGCTGAACTGGATCCTAAGGAAAAAAGGATGCCTAAGAATATTGAAATACCTTGGAAAACAGGTGAGTTAGAGCCGGGTAAATATGGAAAAATTACAATTGCTGCAAATACTATTACCAGAAAGCGGACAATTTTAAAAGTCGGGGTCGCCCATTCCACTGGAAAGTTAACAAACGTCACAGTCCCGCGCTCGATCTCTCCGAAAATGAATTTAATAAACTTGATTACATAGCGTGTTACAAAAATTATTACAAGTATTGCAAATAGATTCGGCAGGAAGTTTAAAAATGCAAGTCCCACTTTGCCTAGCGGATGAACAATATAGCCAAACAATGTTGACGCCCACGTCCTGGAGAATGCAAAAAGGCTAAATAGAATGGTAAAATAAAAATATGCAAGAAATATTAAGAAAAAGAACCGGCCAATCTTAATTCCGAATTTCGTAACTCCCAAAATTCTTTCATCAGATAATATTTCCAGGTTTTTAACTTTAACTGATTTTATCACTGTTCCCCTCCAGGATTCAGACCTATTATCCAGCATGGTGTAAACAGCATTTATTGTCTTAAACAGTACATAACCACCGGCAGTTATGATAATTGCCGATAATACACCACCAAGTAAAGGTTTTACGTTCCAGTTTCTTGTCCACGGAAACAATGAGAATGAGTAAACAATAAAGAAATAGAAGATGGCCAGTGAAATTGCTAATCTAATTAATTTAAGCAGAACGATGAAAAAAGCTGAAATAGCTTCAGGACTTAATATCTCTTCATTACGCATTTTAATGGACTTAAAGACGGTTCCTTCCCAACTCTCTAATTTGACGTATGTTTTAGGGAATATTTTTTTCATCACCCAGAAAATAAAACCGGCCAACAGCAGTAACAGTAAGGTAATTCCGCCGTTTATCAATAGTGTTCTCTTACTATGGATTACAATGTCATTACTGAGTGCTGTTTTGAGTATGGAAGCATATTCAAGACCCAATTCAAATGATGTTTTCCCTTCTCCCAGAGTGTCGGCATCGGAAACAGACAAGATAACCATCGAACCAAGCGTTACATTAGTTAAGCCGGATACCTTTTTCACTTTAATTGAATCGGGGTTCATCTCTTTTTTAACAATTTCAGATAAGCGTTGTTCAATGCCTTGAACACGCTGTTTGGCAGTGAAAGGCCCAATGTTAGCACTAATGTTAAAAAGAGTATCTGCCTCTAAAACAACTGGAACTTTCTGTGCGGTTCCAATTTTATTCTGACAAAATGTATTATTAAATAATGAGGAGGCAATAATTATAATGATGAGCAAAAGCAGATTTAAGTCTGTTTTTTTCATGCACCTTCCAAAATGGTTATATATCTAATATGAAAAAAATTTTAGACAAATAAAAAAGAAAAGTGTGTATTTTACTGATGATTGTAGAATGGCTATAGCTTACCGCAGGCTCATTTGTATAAAATAAAAATCATCAATAGACTAATTAAGAAAAATTATTTTTGCCCTATCTCCTGCTTTAGTTTTATTTAGTTATTTATAACTTCTAACGGCTTTTTCTACTGTATCGTATTCCTCAAATACATGATCCAGCTTTGTGGTTGACAGAAGTTCTCCCGCTTTGCTGCTGACGTTTGCAAGCTTCATGTCTCCCCCTTTTTCTCTTGTTGATTTTAGCCCGCTTATCAAAAGTGCAAATCCGGAGCTGGAGATGTAATCAACTCCGCTTAAATCTACTACTACGTTCTTTTGCCCTTTCTCAATTAAATTACGAAGCTTCTTTTTTACCTCTTCCGCAAGAGAGCCGTCTATAAGCTTTCCTTTAATTTCAACAATAGCTGCATTATTTTCTTCCTTAATATTTACACCCATAAAAACCTCCTAATTGGATTATGTTTACCCATGATTACTACTTTTATTAAACCATCATATTCATGTCTCAACTCAGGAGAGTAGAGCTACGTGGCGTTCAATTCACTATCAGGAAATTCAGGCTTGTGAACTTTGTTTAAGAACCCTTTATAATAAATACATGTTTTTCTCCGTGTAATATCACCAATTGGCTATTCTTAATCAATAAGAATAATGGAGAAGCATATTGACTTGGAGGAGGAGGCCTTGTGAGCCTCTTTACAATAATATTAAGTTATCTCTTTTTACGATGATTTTTATCTTTATATTAGATAAATGTATTATTTATCAATCAATGTGTGACAATATGCAAATATTTAACAACAATTCGACCTTGAACGCAGAAAATATAGCACTTGAGGATAGAGAAGGCTTTATAAGCAGATATAAAACAGTGAGGAAATTCACCGACGAATTATGTAAACCACTGGTGACTGAAGATTATGTGGTTCAATCCATGCCGGATGTAAGCCCGACAAAGTGGCATATTGCTCATACCACCTGGTTTTTTGAAACATTTGTTCTTGCAAAAGCTATAAATAATTACGAACCGTTAAACCATGACTACGCATACCTTTTTAACTCCTACTATATTCAGGCAGGAAATCGATTTTACAGACCTCATCGTGGCCTACTTACGAGGCCAACTGTCGCAGAGATATTCAAGTATAGAGAATTTATTGACCAGAAGATGATCGAATTTATTCAATCAGCAAAAGAAGAAGTGTATGAAAAATTTGCCCCTGTTATTGAAATCGGAATTAACCACGAACAGCAGCATCAGGAATTAATGTTAACTGATATCAAACACGTCTTTTCTATGAATCCATTACATCCTGTATATAATGATGTAGATCTTGCTTCGGTAAACAGTATTCCATCAACTAAATGGGTTGCTTTCGAAGAAGGAGTATATGAAATCGGGCATGAAGGAAACGGATTCAGTTACGATAATGAAACACCCCGGCATAAAACTTTCATTCAACCTTTTGAACTTGCAAATAGATTGGTAACAAACGCTGAATATTTAGAATTCATTGAGGATGGTGGCTATAGTAAACCAGAGCTATGGTTATCTGACGGTCATGGTGCAGTCGAGCGGGAAAAATGGATTGCCCCACTATATTGGGAAAAACATAATGGTGACTGGTGGAATTTCAAACTTAACGGCTTTAATAAATTGGAATTAAATGAACCACTTTGTCATGTAAGTCATTTTGAGGCAGACGCTTTTGCAAGATGGGCGGGCTGCCGTTTACCAACAGAGTTTGAGTGGGAGATTGCATCTTCTAATATACCTCTAGAAGGAAATTTTGTAGAAAATAAAATTTTTCATCCGGTTGCGCAGAATGTAAAGGAAAACACTAACAAACAACTTAACCAAATGTTCGGAGATGTCTGGGAATGGACACAAAGCGCTTACCTTCCCTACCCAAGATATAGGACTCTGCCGGGAGCATTGGGTGAGTATAATGGGAAATTCATGTCCGGACAAATAGTTTTGAGAGGCGGCTCGTGTGCAACCTCGGTTACACATATCAGAAAAACTTACAGGAATTTTTTCTACCCACAATCAAGATGGCAATTTATGGGAATAAGATTAGCCAGGGATCCAAATTAATAAACTTAAAGATAGTTGATAAATGGAAAATAAAATACTTGAAAATATTGAAAGTGAGATCTTTAATGAAGTTATTGAGGGTTTAAAGAGACCACAAAAGTTTTTACCAAGCAAACTGTTTTATGACGAAAAGGGATCAAGACTTTTTGATCAAATTTGCGAACTCGATGAGTATTATCTTACCCGTACTGAAACAAAAATTATGGAAGATAACATTGAAGAGATTACTTCATTGCTTGGGAAAGGAACTTTGCTTGTTGAACTCGGAAGCGGCAGCAGTAAGAAAATCAGACTTTTGCTAG
>JBJKPP010000174.1:0-21040 GCA_046706145.1 Ignavibacteriaceae bacterium
TAGCATTCTGCTAATTGCACCAAAATATATTCTATTTTCTGCTTATCTGTTTCTTTGTTTAATCTCTGAGTATATTCTGTGATTGCTCTGTCATAATTACATATGACCAAATCAGTGACTGCATTCAGTAACCCGGTATCAAGAAAAGAACTATCAGCGGGCATTTGCGATGATGTATCAGTATTGACTGCGTAATTCTCCGAACCAAGCGGCATCAAACCAGTTGGACTATTAGCCAATGCATGTGTAGGATCAATCGAACTTCCTACGAATGTATAAAAATCACTCCAATCATAATAATTGGGTGCTGGTCTCGCCCAATAGTTGTATTGGGCAGGTATAACACATGAATACTGTGCACTTACTTCATAACTTCCATTGCCGTGAATGCTGTTATCTCCGCCTTGATAGGCACCTACAAATATATTGCTGTGGTTAAATGCATCTACTCCAACAGAATTGTTGCCAGTAACAGTGTTGTAACCATAGTCCACAACTCCTATGGTTGGATTCGCAAGATGGGCAGCACTGTAAGTGTTACAGTACACCCCGTCATGTGAATTGCCTAATGTAGTAGAATTCCAGATATAGGGGCTTGAGTATGAATTGCAGTCAATCCCATTGTAACTACCGGAAATATTACAGTGATCTATCCAGGGAGAAGAATTATAAAGGCTAATACCACCGGACGAATTATTCTGAAAAACACAATTCGAGATATTTATTGTACTGCTTACATTACTGGCGTACAGACCTTTAGTATTATTGCTAAATGTGCAATGGGAAATTGTATAAGGCAAACCACCATTACCCCAAACGCCATCGAAAGAATTTTTAATATTGCAATACTGCAGCGAACCAAAGTAATTGGTAAATGTTATTCCAGTCTGGTTTGACGGAGAGACAAAATCAAAAGTTATTGGATTTGTTGAAGTGCCAATTGCATTTAAAGTCCCGTTAACTGTAAGAGAAGTAGAAGAATTAAAACTTAACCCAACCGTTTGCAACTCACTTGGTTCGGGATAGGCATTTCTATTAATTGTAAACGTTTTACCTGATAAAACTGTTATACTGCTCTCAACAGTAGCTTGGGTAAATAGGGAATCTCCTGATTTATTTGCATCAACTGGAATATTGTGATTTATATGAAAGTCTGTGCCAACCGGATTATTTCCTTTCCCATATAAATCTGACCAAATTCTGACTACATTACCATTTTGAAGTCTTGAAGTTCTATGGTAGTAGGTAGAATAAACATCAACTGGTTGACTTGTGCTTCTATTATAATCATAGTCGACGTACAAGTCAGCGTTTAATCCATAAGGGTAATCGCTATCTAAGTAATCAAGGTAAAAATAAAATTGTCCTCCAGAAAGTCTTTCATCATAGATTGTAATTTTATATAAAGCGTAACCAATCCAAGTAGCCCCTTTTGTTGGCTGATTATCTTCAATATGCTCAATAGCCCATCTGCTATTTGAGCTTGTCAACGTATATGATCCACCTGTAATTGATTGTGTGGTCCCGCTATTATTCTCAAACTTATCATCATAAAGTTTCTGACCACCCGAGTAACCGCTAAAACCCATACCTGTTAAACTAACGCTAACCCCTATTTGAAAGCTTCCAGGAAAATTTATAGCGGTAATATATAATTCTCCAGATCTTAAATCTGGTGAAATCTGTGAATATAAACACAGATTGAAGACGAAAGTCGATAATAATAAAACAGTATATATTCTCATTCTTACTTCTCCCTTTGTTAATTAGGTTATAATTGAATTAAAAACATATTTCATCGAAGACAATAAAAATATAGATAAGGTCCGGAATCCCAGGAAAAATACATTAAGCCGTTATGTATTGAAGGAGAAGCGGTTACGCCCCCGTCATTATACGGATAACCCTTGCCGAAATCCCAAAGGAAATGATTTTGATTATATGCCAATAATGAAGTTGGATTGCCTGCTACTCCAATATAAACAATTCCATTATTGTCCATTACCAGCGGACTTCTTATAATACCTTCTTGTAATAGTGTAATCTCAAATTTTAATTGACCGTCTGAGGTTACGCTATAGAATACAGAATTATCGGTAACGACGTAAATATTACCATTGTTATCGATTGTTGGATCTGCATATGAAGGAGCCTTCAAGTGTTCCCATTTTATTTTACCATTTTGACCTATTGCATAAAGATATGGTGAATTATCACAGACAAAGTATACTGTGCCATCATTTCCTATTTCTATTGCAAATGGGTCTAAATTAGTGTAAGAACTGTCATTATACATCCATTTCACTTTACCACTGGAATCAACAGCTTTTATTCTACCATAACTGCCGTAATATATTGTGCCATCAGAGGATATTGCTGGTGAACAATAACTGTCTCCTCCATTAACCTGCCATTTCGTTGAACCGTCAGAAGGGTTTAATGCAATTAAATAATCATTATTTGTATAATAAATCGTTCCGTCCTTACCTATTGCTGGTGAAGATATGATATTATCACCGGGATTATGAATCCATTTTAGCTGCCCGCCTGCTGTAAAAGCATAAAAACCGCCGCCTAGAGTGCCGATGTATATTGAGCCATCATTTCCTATTGCAGGTGATGACCACATTCGTGTGATTGGTGTGTATCTCCATTTTATTGTTCCGTCCTGATTGATTGCATAAACCGAACTTGAATCCCAATTATGTGGATTTTCAGTTCCAATATAAATTGTCCCATCGTCTCCTATCGCCGGCGAACCTATTAAATCACCATCTATTGGAATTCTCCATTTAACGGTAACACTATCCCCGCTTGGACCGGTTATGCCTTCAATAGGAGTGTTTACATTTCCAGTATGTCTTGCGTCGTGTCTGAACATAGGCCATTGAGGTGTGCCGGATTGAGTTATTGGAGGTCCTGTAATATTGTTATCTGCCTTTTTGCAACCGTTAAATAAAATAACGACAACAGCTAAAACTAAAAAGGGTATTGATATTTTCATCACATCCTCTAGTTTCAATATTATTAAAAGTACATGATCATATAGAAATTTTTTCTATTGAAAAAATATTAGAAGCGAATGTAGTGAACTAATAAATTGTGAAGACATTTTTTCATGAACCCCTATTATATTTACCTCATCAAAACTCCCCATAAGTTAAAAGATACTGTACGAAAAATAACAAGAAAAATCAATAGAAAATTGTTTTTTATAAAACTTTTGCTCGTGTAAATTTCATAGCAATTCGTTTAGAAAATGATTCATCTGCAAATATACAGATCGTCAGAAAATTAAAGGAGTAATATTACTGAACCAACAAATTTACAATTATCGAGTAACTCTCTTTGTAAAACAGCAAACCCACCCTGATAAATCAGGATGGGTTAATCTATTTTTTATAGCTTCCTAGCCTCGAAGTATAATATTCTTACACATCATAATAAAGAGCGAATTCATACGGATGCGGCTGGAGCGCCATCGGTTTGATCTCTTTATCGACTTTGTATTTTATCCATGTCTCAATAACATCCTCTGTAAACACGTCGCCTTTCAGAAGGAATTCATGATCATCCGCCAAGTTTTTAAGTGCTTCATTTAAGCTGCCGGGAGTTGAAGGAACATTAGCCAGTTCTTCGGGCGGCATATCATAAATATCTTTATCTAAAGGATCACCGGGATCGATTCTATTCATCACTCCATCCAGGCCAGCCATTAACATTGCTGAAAATGCCAAGTATGGATTGCATGAAGGATCGGGGCATCTGAATTCCATTCTTTTTGCTTTAGGACTATTCGAATACATTGGTATTCTCACAGATGCACTTCTGTTTCTTTGTGAATAGGCTAAATTCACAGGAGCTTCAAAACCAGGAACCAGTCTTTTGTAAGAGTTAGTAGTTGGATTCGTAAAAGCTAAAAGGGATGGTGCATGCTTTAAAATTCCGCCGATGTAATACAACGCGAGCTCGCTTAATTCGGCATAACCATTGCCGAAAAATAATGGTTTGCCTTTTTTCCAGAGACTTGAGTGAACATGCATTCCGCTTCCGTTATCACCAAATATTGGCTTGGGCATATAAGTTACGGTTTTGCCCTTATTCTTAGCCGTATTTTTGACAATGTATTTAAATAATAGAAGATGATCAGCTGCCTTTACTAAAGGTTGAAATCTTAGATCGATTTCGCACTGTCCGCCGCTGGCAACTTCGTGATGCTGTGCTTCAACATCAACTCCGCATTTAATAAGATTTAATACCATATCGTTTCTCAAGTTGGTAAGAGAATCTGTCGGAGGAACAGGGAAATAGCCTTCTTTATATCTTGGTTTATAACCCAGGTTAGGGCCTTCTTCTCTTCCGCTATTCCATCTGCCTTCCTGAGAATCAACATAATAGAAACTTGTATTAGGTTTTGAATCGAACCTGACATCATCAAAAATGAAAAATTCTGCCTCGGGACCGAAATACACTGTGTCGGCAATTCCTGTTGATGCCAAGTATGCTGCAGCTTTTTGAGCAATGCTTCTTGGGCATCTGCTATACTTCTCTTTCGTTGCCGGTTCGTAAACATCACAAATTAAACTTATGGTTGGAGCATCTATAAATGGGTCAACAAATAAAGATTCCGGATCTGGAATGATTAACATGTCGCTTTCATTAATTGACTTCCATCCTCTTATAGAAGAACCATCAAAACCAAATCCATCTTCAAAAGATGAAGCTTCTAGCTGCCCGATAGGAACAGTAAAATGCTGCCATTGTCCCGGGAAATCCATAAACTTCAAATCCAGAAACTGAATTTTATTGTCCTTTGCAAATTTTAGCACTTTGTCAACAGGGGACGTTTCTTTTCCCATAGTTTTTTATCCTTTCTATTATTTTTTATTATTAACTAAATATCAATTGCTGTTGTTTCTTTAATAGTAGATAAAACGTAAGTGGTTTTAGTGCCTGTAACCCCTGGCCAGGCTTGTATTTCACCCAAAAGTTTTTCTAATGCCTCTGAATTTTTAGCAATGGTTTTCAACAAATGCGAGCCTTCCCCAAGGACGGAAAAACATTCCAATATTTCTGGTTTTTTCTCAACCTTTGAAATTAAATCTTTGTAATGTTTTGATGTGTCCATCATGACTAGGATATAAGCCATTACATCATAACCAAATTTTTTTTTGTTTAGCTTCGTGTAATAACCTTCTATAAAACCGTTCTCTTCCATCTTTTTTAATCTGTCGCTTACTGACGGCAGTGAAAGACCAACAGCTTCAGCTAATTGGTTCCTTTTGGTTCTACCATTTTTTTGAAGCATGTTGAGAATTTTAAAATCTAAGTTATCAAGCATTTTGTGCCTTACTTTTTTAGGTTTTTATAAATTAATGATTTCAAATATAAAGCCAATTGATATTTAATGCAAATTACTCTGGAGGGAATATCTTGCTATTTCGTGCAAAATTAAGAAAAAATTAGATATTATTTGTTCTCAACTTAGGTAAAAATTTATATCATTGATTTATGCCATAAGAAGTATAGTATTGGTTAGCCTTTTTAACTTCTTCAAACAATAAAAGATTTTCTTTTATTCTCTCTTGGAGCTTGTGATAGAGATGGTATTGAACGGCAATATTGTTCAACGATGCTATTTTAACGCCCAACTTTTCAAGTCTAAATTGAACATCGCTGTCTTCGCCAATTGAAGGTGCTTCATATCTTTCGTCAAAGCCATTAATTTCCAGCATATTTTTTTTTGATACCGAAAAATTGCAGCCTAAAAGTCCCCTGTTTTTTCTATTCACAAGTTTCCTTGCAATTATGCTTTTGAAATAAAAACCTTTCTCAACATATGCGGACTTTCCAAAAATACTATCTGAAAAAAGGGTTAACATATTCTTTTCCAAAAAACCATTCTTAATTTTCTCGGCTGTCAAAAGTTTTGTAATTCTTTCAGATAAATTCACCCTCCGGCCCGTTAAGCAGAGGTTTTCTCTTCTCATAGCAAAATGTTCCTCAATAAATTTACTATGCGGGACGCAATCCCCATCTATAAAAATCAAATAATCAGAATTGGATGAAACAATTGCCTTATTAAGAATCTTATTTTTTCTAAAACCCTTATCTTCATGCCAAACATGAATTAATGGACATGGAATTTCTCTTGAAAGCGATTCAATATCTTTTACGATTTCAATAGTTGAACCGTCATCTGCAATAACAATTTCAAAATCCTTAAACGATTGCCTAGACAAACCAGCAAGAACCAGCTTTAGATAATCTATTCTCTTATAAAATGCTATGATTAAGGAAACTTTAACCATTTTCAAGAGTTATTTTTCTTCAAATTCGTCAGGGCGACCAAGTAGTTTTTTCACTTCTTCTTTTTGCTTTTTCCTGCTGTGATGCTTCTTGCTTTTCTCCACTTTGGGAGGTTTCTTAGGAACCGGAATTCTTACCTTAATCTTTTTTTTCTTGGGCTGTTTATTCATTTTTTTAATTTAAAGAAAGATTTCTGGTCTAAAACTATTAATCCCTTATGAATAATCAAATTTTCCTAAATTAATTTTAGAAATAATTTTTATTATTATATAAAATGTGTTTACTTCTTATTGCGTATAAAAGGCATCCAAATTACAAACTCATAGTCGCTGCAAATCGTGATGAGTTTCATGAAAGGCCAACTGTACCGGCGCATTTCTGGACTGGAGATAATTCTCTGTTAGCAGGTAAAGATTTGAAGGAAAACGGCACATGGATGGGAATTACAAAAAGCGGCAGATTCGCATCTCTAACAAATTATCGTGATATGTCAAGTATAAAAATAGACGCACCTACGCGCGGAAAGTTGGTGACCAGCTTTTTGTTGATAAACACTGAACCAGCAGATTATCATAAAACTTTGGCAACCAAAGCCGACCAGTATAATGGCTACAACTTAATTTTCGGAAATGTTGATAATCTCTTTTATTTCTCAAATATTTCCATGGTATTTAAAAAACTAGAAGATGGAACCTACGGCTTAAGCAATCATCTACTTGATACGCCATGGCCTAAGGTTATAAAAGCTAAACAAACATTCTTAGAAATCTTAAAAGATGAACAGCCTAAAGAAGAAGAAATTTTTTCGCTTCTTTATGACAGTATAAGTTTTCCAGATAAAGAGCTTCCTAAAACAGGGTTATCTATTGAAATGGAGAGATTAGTTTCTCCCATATTTACAGTTACGGAAAAATATGGGACAAGATCATCAACGGTTATATTAATCAATAACGATAATACGGTTTCTTTCACCGAAAAATCTTTTAACTCTAAAAAAGAGAATTTTAACAGAAGTCATTATAATTTTAAGATTGAAAAATAAAAAGAGGTAGCATTGGAAAACATATTCCAGCTTATGAAAAGACCAAACCCCAAGCTTTTCTTCAAGAAGAAAGATAAGAGCGACATTAGGTTTGGCGAAACTGTAAAAAGTAATATAAAATATTACAAAGATTCGAACTTCGTTCTACTCGGTTGCCCCCAAGACATTGGAGTAAAGAGAAACCATGGCAGAACTGGTGCAAGAAAAGCTCCTGATATGATAAGACAAAACTTGTACAAGCTTGTAAGTAATGAAAAAATTGAAAAAGCAAAACTTTTTGATCTTGGCAATATTATGGTTCAAAAAACATTAGAACAAACTCATGAAGTTCAAGAGATGGTTGTTTCACAAATTTTGAAGGATGGGAAAACGGTCATCTCGTTGGGCGGCGGCAATGATATTTCCTATCCAGATTGCAAAGCTTTATCCGCACTTAAAAAAGAAATATTAGCCTTCAATATTGATAGCCATTTTGATGTTAGATTTAATAAACCAAGAAACAGCGGCACATCTTATTTTATGTTACTGGAAGAAGAAATAATTAAAGGAAAAAACTTCTGGGAAATAGGAATTAAAAAATCTTCTGCTTCTATTGTTCACAAGAAATATTTAAAAGATAAAAAGGCTAAAATACTTTACGCAGAGGATATTATTCCTAATAATCAAATTGGGACTATTATTACTAAAGTTTTAAAAGGAAGCAGGAACAAGAATATTTTTTGGGGATTCGATATGGATTCTGTTAGATCATCGGATGCACCAGGAGTGAGTGCGCCCAGTTCTTTTGGCTTTTCCTCCGAAGATGCTATCTATATCGCAATATTAGCAGGGAAAAGCAAACTAACAAAAATTTTTGAAATTACAGAAGTAAATCCCGATTATGATATTGATAACAGAACCTCTCGCTTAGCTTCCCAAATGATCTGGTATTTTATTTACTCATCAACAAAATGAATCTTTGCTTCTTACGTAAGATATTAAAATGAAAATAATCGAATGTGTTCCCAATTTTAGCGAAGGAAGAGACAAAGAAAAGATTAAAAAAATTGGGGCATCAATACAAAATATTTCAAACTGCAGACTGCTAAACATAGAATCCGATCCTGATCATAATCGTACAGTTGTAACATTTATCGGTGATGAAATCGGAATACTTAAAGGCAGTATTGAAATTTGCAAGACAGCATCCCAATTAATTGATATGAGACATCATAAAGGAGAGCATCCTAGGCTAGGCGCAATCGATGTTTTTCCATTTATTCCCGTAAGAAATAGTTCGATAAACGAGTGTATCGAGATTTCAAAAAAATTCGGAGAAGTAATTTCTAAAGAATTTATGCTGCCTGTTTACTTATACTCCGCTTCTACATCAAATGAACAGAGAAAAGACTTATCAAATATTCGAAGAGGAGAATACGAAGGACTAGAAAAAAAGCTAAATGATCCATCCTGGTTGCCCGATTTTGGCAAACCTGTTTTTAATCCAAAGCTTGGAGCGTTGGTAACCGGAGCAAGAAATTTCCTGATAGCTTATAACATCAATCTTAAAACTAAAGACGTTTCGGTTGCGAAGAGAATTAGTGAAATCATTCGTGAATCAGGCATAAGTGATAAACCAGGAGTATTGAAATCCGTAAAAGCATTGGGAATTTATTTGGCAAGCACAAACACCGCACAGGTTTCTATGAATCTGACAAACTATAAAATTACTTCTCTACACAAAGCATTCGAAGAAGTGAAAAATCAAGCAAAAAAATTTGATGTTGATATAATCGGGAGTGAAATAGTAGGCATGGTTCCTTTAGAAGCTATACTGGATTCAGGGAGATTCTATTCTGGAAGCGAGAATAAATCCGATGATAAATTAATAGACATTGCAATTAACAAACTCATGTTAAACATAAATCACACTTTTGACAAGAAGAAAAAAATAATTGATTACATGTTGCGATAAAGGAAAGAATCTAACCCAATTGATTATATCATCGCTTCATGTTTATTGTAATCATCGTTATTCCATTTTAACGGGTTGTTAATGATATATCGACGTATATTGTTTAATTCATTTTCATCGCGAATTATGTGATCATGGAATCGTGCCTGCCAAATTGTTTTATTGTTCCCATGACCACGGAACCATTTGGTTACGCCGATTTTATAACCCCGAATAACTGACCCCAAATTTTTTGATTGCGGACCAAATTTATTACCGGTTGTATTCCGTAGAGACGCAAAATTTTGCGTCTCTACGATTTGCGACCCCATAACATTTTCATATTTCATTTTATATTGCGCATTACCCGCATTTGGTTCATTAACAATAAAAATTACCCCGTGCACATGGTTTGGCATTATAACAAATTCATCTAGCGCGACATGAGGAAAATGTTTTGGCATATTCATCCAACAACGATGCGCATTTTTCCCTGCATAATTTAAAAGCATTTGATCATTTTCGATTCGACCAAACAAATGTTCACGATTTTTTGTTATGATGGTCACAAAATAAGCGCCGGGCTTAGAATAATCCCAATTAGCCAGACGTGCTGATTCAACTCGATATTTATTTCTGAATTTTGACAAAATTATGATACAATTTAGTTTTTGTATTGAGCCTGTTTTGTGATAAAGATAGCCATTTCACGTTAAGAACAAAAATTTCCCCCAACTGAGTGACAGCACTTATTTCGATAATCTTTTTCTGAATTCTAATTTTTGTAAATTTATGAACTAAATTTCTACTACAGAAGAATCAAAGGTTTAATCATGGCAGAACAATTAAACAAATTTAGTCGCAGACTTACTCAAGTAAAATCACAAGTTGGTTCTCAAGCAATGTTATACGGAGTTGGACTAACAGACAAGGATATGAACAAACCACAAGTTGGTATAGCAAGCATGGGCTGGGAAGGAAATACATGCAACATGCATTTGAATCTGCTAGCAAATCAGGTAAAAAAGGGTGTTTATGATGCGGGATTAATCGGTTTTATTTTTAACACAATTGGTGTCAGTGACGGAATTTCAATGGGAACTGGGGGGATGAAATATTCACTGCCTTCGAGAGACATTATTGCTGATTCAATTGAAACCGTAGTTGGAGCTCAATGGTACGATGGTTTAATTGCTTTACCCGGATGCGACAAAAATATGCCCGGCTCAATTATGGCCATGGCTAGATTGAATAGACCGAGCCTAATGATTTACGGCGGAACAATCCGGCCAGGATTTCATAACGACAAGAAGCTCGATATCGTTTCTGCATTTGAAGCTTATGGAAAATTTCTATCAAAAGAATTTACAGATGATGATTTGAAAAATGTTTTAAAAAATGCATGTCCCGGTGCCGGAGCCTGCGGTGGAATGTACACTGCAAACACCATGTCTTCTGCTATCGAAACCCTTGGAATGAGCTTGCCTTTCAGTTCATCAACACCCGCAACCTACGACCAGAAAAAAGAAGAATGTTTAAGAGCAGGCAAAGCAATCCTTAACTTGCTTGAAAAAGATATTAAACCTAGAGACATAATGACAAAGAAAGCTTTCCAAAATGCAATTTCTGTGGTGATAGCTCTGGGCGGCTCTACAAATGCTGTACTTCACCTAATTGCAATGGCTAAAGCGGCCAATGTCAAACTTACAATTGATGATTTCCAGAAAGTCTCCAACAAAGTTCCATATTTAGCAGACTTGAAACCAAGCGGGCAATTTGTGATGGAAGATTTACATAACGTTGGCGGTGTTCCGGCCGTTCAGAAACTCTTACTTAAAGAAGGATTTTTGGATGGAAACTGTTTAACAGTTACAGGAAAAACTCTCGGCGAGAATTTAGAAGAAGTAGGAGATTTAAAAATTGGACAGCAAGTTATTCATTCAATTAGCAATCCTATAAAAAAGACTGGACACCTTGAAATTCTCTACGGCAATCTTGCTGAAGAAGGTGCTGTGGCAAAAATAACCGGGAAAGAAGGAACGAGATTTTCCGGTCCTGCAAAAGTTTATAATTCCGAAGAAGAAGCTTTAAAAGCAATCGAAAATAATAAAGTAAAACACGGCGATGTTGTAGTTATAAGATATGAAGGACCAAAAGGCGGACCTGGAATGAGAGAAATGTTGGAGATTACTGCAGCTTTGATGGGAGCCGGACTTGGAAAATCAGTGGCCTTAATTACTGACGGAAGATTTTCGGGCGGAACCCACGGATTTGTAGTTGGTCATATTACGCCGGAAGCTCAAGTTGGCGGTAATCTCGCGCTGATTAAAAACGGAGATACAATTACAATTGATGCAGAGAAAAATACTATTGGTGTTGAATTAACCAAGAAAGAATTAACTGAGAGAAAAAAGAAATGGAAACAGCCTGCCTATAAAATGAAAAGCGGAATTCTTTATAAGTATATCAAAAGTGTTTCTTCTGCTTCGCAGGGCTGCGTTACTGATGAAGCCTAGAAGAATATCATACATGAGTTATTTTCGAAACTTTACTGGATTTTTGGAATTCACTAATGGATTCTAACATGAGAAAACCGCTCTGGATAATATTAGCTATATTAATTATTTTTAATTCATTCCAGTTTACAAACGCGCAAACGGTAAAGGACTATTTGAAATGGGGAGACCGCGCTTATAAAGAATTTAAGAATCTCGTTGCGTTAGGCTTCTACAAAAAAGCTTACGATTTGGATACTAGTAATTATACTGTCCTATTAAAAATCTCAAAGACTTATAATTCGCTTTATGATGAAGCTGTAGAAGACAGCAGTAAAAACCAGGCAAAAGAATTTGCAGAGCAGGCTCTGGATATTTCAACTAAGATGAGCGACTTATTTCCCGATAGCTCTGATTCGTATGCCTACATGGCAATTTCATACGGGAATTTGGCCAACATTTCAGGAAGTAAAGAAAAGATTAGGTTGTCGAAGAAAGTTGCGGATAATGCAAAAGAAGCAATTCAAAAGAATCCTGATTCCTTTCTTCCTTATTTGGTTATGGGAATATATTATAAAGAAATTGCAGATTTAAATTGGTTTGAAAGAACATTTGCAAATTTGTTTTACGGGAAAGTTCCCGAAGGCTCTGTGGATGAATCTATTGAAATGCTCGACAAAGCATATAAAATAAATCCTAAAGTAATAGCAACAAATTACCATCTTGCTCTTGATTATAAAGAAACAGGAAATAAAGAAAAGGAAATTTTTTATTTAAAAAGAGTTATAGAATTGCCGCGTTCTGACTTTAAGGATAAATTCTATAAAGAGAAGGCTAAAACGAGATTAGGTGAGGTGGATTAATAAAACTCGAATTTTTACATCTTCAAAAAATCTCTTATCTCTGAAACTCAACTCAGTGAACAACTTCGACTAGGGGGTTCAAAACAATTTTAGATTTAACTGAATTAGAAATAAGGCAGTGCGTCTCAGATTTCTCTACTATTCTCAATGCTCTATCTTTATCTTTTTCCTGTTTTATTACAACTGTAGGATTCAACACAATTTCACTAATCATAAATTTATTATCAACTTTCTCTAACTTCCCTTTTGCTTCACATGAAAAAGATTCAAATTCTAGTTTTGAATTTTCAGCAATTGCAAGAAAAGTTGTCATCAAGCAAATATTGACAGAAGCAACAAAAAGATGTTCGGGAGACCATATATCGGGAACACCTTTGTTAAATTCGGGAGGTGTTGCAACTTTAATTTCCGGGAAGGTATTGTTTGTTAATTTACCTATTCTTCCTTCAGTCCATTCAACTTTAGTAGAATAGTAATGTACTTCATCCATTTTAATTTTTCCCTATAAACCTCATATTATTTAAGTCCAAGAATATCTAACAAACGGTCATGAGCTTCTTTGGGAAGTTCTGCATTATATTGTTTATAAAACTCAACAGTGCTCTTAATCGATTTCAAATATGTACTGCAGTCATTACAAGCTTTTAAATGATTACTTATTTCTTTGTAGAAGTGCTGGTCTTTATTGCAGTCAAAATTCTCACAAATAAAATCCATTACTTCTTTGCAAGAAATATTTTCTTCATTTTTAACTTCTGAATGCATCGTTGATTTCCTTTCTTAAGAATGCCCTTGCTCTATGCAGCCTCGATTTCACGGCTGGCACGGAAAGTTCTGTTATTTTACCTGTTTCCTCTGTCGAAAGTCCTTCGACATCTCTGAGCAAGAATACGATTCTATATTCTGGAGATAATTTTTTAATTGCATCATCAAGGATTTTTCTTAGTTCTTTGTTCTCCACCGACTGATTGGGTAAGTTATCCCAATCTGCCGCATATTTATTTTCAAGCAAATTGTCTTCATCGTTGTCAAAAGAAACATAGCTGCCTTTATTTTTTCTAAATTCCATCAAGCAGTGGTTTGAAACAATTCGATACAACCATGTAGAAAGCTTAGACTTTCCGTCAAACTGTGGAAGAGCCTTCACCATGCTTAAGAACGTTTCTTGCATTATATTTTCTGCTTTTTCAGGGTTCCGGCAAATCTTGAAAGCAAAGTTGTATATAGTCTGCTCGTAATTCTTTACAAGATCCGATAAAGCCTCCTTACTTCCGGCTTTTGCTGCTTTTATTAAATTTTCTTCAGACATTAGATGTTACAGAAGTTTATTGGTTTCTAAAATAATTTTCATTATGTTTTAAATATACGGGGACTGATTATTCTGGCCCCGAAAAAAGATAATTCAAATTTAATTATAAAAACCATATAAATATATGTTTTTTAAAAAATCCAACCCGGAAATAAGTTCAAATAGACTTTTTAGCAAAATTAATTTCAAGGATTTGAACTTCTCACCCAGTAAAAAAGAATTCGTTAACTTTGAAGAAGGACACCCAATATACCAGGTTAATGATGAAGCAAAGTTCGTCTATTTAATCCTGGAGGGTAATGTAAAAATCAAGACAAAGGATGAAAACGAATTTGTCAATATTTTTAATAGGACAAAGAACCAGTTTTTCGGCGAATTGGAATTTCTTGAAAGTTCTCCCACAGCAAAATCCTCAGCCGTTGCCATGTCAAATTCAACTATTTACAGAATAGACTACCAAACGCTGCAAAAATTGGCTGACTCAGAAGAAAAATTACTTGAAAATCTTAAAAGTCCGGAAGAAGACTTTGGCGAATACATAGAGGAGTTGGAGCAAAGCCAAGCAGAAAACACTGAAGAAAGTCCAAATGCTGCAGACAATTACAAAGATGAGCAGCTAGAAGCAGAAAATATAAGTAGCGAGGTTGAAAAGAACTTCGAGAACATTTCCGATTCTGAATTAACTAATGACTCTGATGAACCTATGTGGGTTGACGAAGACACCGAAACTGGTGAACTCAAGATGGAAGAAGAGACACAAAATTTCTCCAGTGAATCTGAAGTAAATGAAGTAGAAGAAACGGACGAGTTGGAATCGGATGAATTAAAGATAGGTAAAAATGCCGAGGATCTTGCAAGCGAATCGGAAGAAAATGAAATTGAAGAACTACAGCAAAGAGATGAATTAGAGACTGAGGAACTAAAAATAAACGAAGATGCTCAAGATTTTTCAAGTGAATCTGAGGATAATGAGCTTGAGGAAATACAGCAAATGGATGAGACGGAAACCGAGGATTTGAAGTTGGATGAAGAAGAAGGAGATATTTCGATTCAGGCGGACGATAGTGAGACTGAGGAAATAGAACATGAACCTGAATTCAAATCGGAGAGGAAATCTGAATTGTTCCCGGCAGAAGATTCTGTTTCTGAAGAAGAAATCAGTTCCGGTGCTTTTGATGAAGAAAAGACTTTCGATAGCAAAACAAAAGAAAGTGAAGATGATTTAGGATATAGTTTAAGCGCAGAACTTGAAACGGTTACCGAAACAGCTGTTTCTTCTAAAGAAACAGGTTTTCAGGACAACGCAATTGACAATTCTAGAACGTACCAGTCAAAGGGTGAGCCCGAAATGAATGTAGATCTTGCAAAGTTTTTATACAATAATATTGAACATTCACATTTAATTATGGGCAAATATCTGAATTATATAAATTCCAAAGATATATCTGAAGATGTTAAAAATGTTGTTACCCAAATTTCTAATGAGGTTCAACTAAATCAGCAATATATGAACAGTGTTCTCGGATTGCTGGACAAGAGAATGCCGTTAGACTTAGAAAGTAAAAGTATCGTGGAAATACTTGACGATATCTTGCCAAAACTGGCTGAGTATTCTAATGAAAACAAGGTAAGTATATATAAGAAATTGGAAGACGATGGTCAGGTAAAAATAGATGAACCAAAATTTTATCAAGCATGTTATCAGATAATAAAGAATAGCTGTGAGGCTTCTAAGGGGGATGGCAAAATATATGTTTCTACTCGAAGGCGAAATAACCATGTCGAAATAGAATTTGAGGATAATTGTCTGGGCATTCCAGAAAGCATTCAGGAAAGTGTCTTTGAACCATACTTTTCTCATGGGAAAGAATCAAGCGGGTTAGGACTCACTTTAGCTAAAAAAATTGTTGAAGACCATGGCGGTGAGATTCAAATTAAAAGTGCCTTGGGCGAAGGGACTTTTGTTATTATTTCTCTTCCAGCAGAATAATGATTTTTTAGGCTTCGCCTGAGTTGGTCGCAATGCGAAATGAAATATGATTTAGTTACTATTCTTGGACCAACCGCAACTGGTAAAACTAAACTCTCCGTTAAATTAGCATATCATTTCAATGGCGAAATCATATCAGCCGATTCACGGCAAGTTTATAAAGGATTGGATTTGGGGTCGGGGAAAGACTTGCGTGATTATCAAGTCAATAACAAAACCATTAATTATTACTTAATTGATATACTTGAACCAAATCAAGAGTTCAATGTTTTCCAATTCGATCAATATTTTAAGAAAGCATACAAAGAAATTACATCTAAGGGAAAACTTCCGTTTATGGTAGGTGGAACCGGCTTATATTTAAGCTCTATACTTCAAAAATATAAACTACCTAAGGCAGATTTTAACGATGAAAAAATGCACGATTTGGAAGAAAAATCTCATGAAGAATTAAAATCAATTTTGCATAAAATAAATCCAAACTTACACAATACAACTGACCTCACGAGCAAGGAAAGAACGATAAAAGCTATAATAGTTGCCCGCTATTCAAAAAATGATAAATCTGAATATATATCTGTAAACTCCTATAATATTGGAATAAATGTAGAAAAAGCCGAGTTAAAGAAAAGAATAAAACAACGATTGACGACAAGGTTAGAAGAAGGAATGATTGATGAAGTTGAAGGATTACTTTCCAAAGGCGTTTCTTACGAGAAACTTTTTTTCTTCGGACTGGAATATAAATTCATCGCAATGTATCTTCAAAAAGAATTGAACTATAATGACATGTTTCAGAAGTTGAATAGTGCAATTGTCAGTTTCGCAAAAAAACAAATGACCTGGTTTAGAAAAATGGAACGAGAGGGAATAAAGATTAATTGGCTTAATGGACCGGATTTAATACAAGCAAAAAAGCTAATCGAAGATAACGTTATATGACAAAATCTTCATATGAACACACTAAAACAAGTAAGATTAATAAATATTTACAAAAATTCGGATACGATGGTTGGAAATTAGAAATCGCCAGCGAAGGAAATATTAGTAATGTAATAGTTGTACCTGCTATATCCGAATATAGAAATGTCATTACCCTTTTGAATTCACTTTCTAAAAACCACTCTGATTACTTTGATTCTACCGTAATAATTTTTGTTGTTAACAATTCCGTTAACACCAATAGTAAAATAAGGAAGAATAATTTAAAGACCTGTGAACTGTTAAAACAGATAATATCAAATCAACGCAACAATTCATATTTCGATAATCCACATGCTAATTGGGACAAATTAAGAATTGGCTTAATAGATGCATGCTCGGAAGGAAATGAATTTCCAACAAAACTAAGCGGCGCTGGTTTTGCCCGTAAAATTGGCATGGATGCTTCACTTAGAGTGTTTGATTATTCGAACAGAAGAAAGAACTTGCTCATCTGCCTCGATGCTGACTGCACTGTTGACAAAAATTACTTGAATGAAATAATCTCTAACTTCAATGAGAAAAAACTACATGCGGGAATCGTAAATTTTAAACATAGACTTAATAGCAAAAAGACAGAACCTGCCATAATCTGTTACGAAATTTATTTAAGATATTATGTACTGGGACTCAAATACGCTAGTTCACCTTTTACCTTTTACTCGGTTGGTTCTACTATTGTGTGCGACGATGAAACATATATAAAAGTCGGCGGAATGAATCTCAATAAAGCCGGAGAAGATTTTTATTTCCTCGAAAAAATCGCAAAAGTAGCTCCTATTGGAAGGATTAATTCAACAACCGTTTATCCTTCTTCCAGGTCATCTTGGAGAGTTCCGTTTGGAACCGGTCCGAGAATAAAAAGATTTTTAGAGCAAGAAAAAGATGAATTTTTACTATATAATCCAAAATGTTTTTATATTTTAAAAAAATGGTTGGATATATTCAGTAAAAATTATTTTACTGGTGAGGAATTCTTAAAACATGCAGAAAGAATTAATAAATACTTATATTCCTTTCTGAAAAAAAATGATTTTGCAGAGCATTGGAATAAAATTCTTTCAAACCTGCCCGTTCAGCAGGATAACTCAAACAGTCAAACTCAATTAGATAAACAGAAAATTAATTGGTTTGACGGTTTTAGGACACTTAAATTAATCCATCATTTACGAGATAACGGTTACCAATCTATAAATATGTTTGACGCTCTGGATGAAATATTTTCACAATATAATTTACAAATCAAAAGAAATAATCAGAACGCTATTCCTAACATTACTATACAAAAAAAATATCTTGATTATTTAAGAGAGCTAACTAAATGATAATAAAAAAGAACCAGGAAGAAATACAAAATTATCTTTTTGACGCTTCTAACTTTAAAGGCTTTTGTGATGCAGTATATTTCCCCGAATCTGCTGACGACATTTCCCAAATATTGAAAGATGCAAATCAGAAAGAAATCGGTGTAACAATCTCCGGAAATGGAACCGGACTGACGGGGGCAAGAGTACCGCAAGGTGGAATAGTAATCTCAACCGAAAAATTTAATAAAATTATCGAGGTAAACGAAGACGAAAAATATATAATTGTTGAACCTGGGGTAATTTTAGCAGATTTACAAGAAGCCTTAAAAACACATAATCTTATCTATCCACCCGACCCTACAGATGAAAACTGCTTTGTTGGCGGCACCATAGCTACAAACGCATCGGGCGAGAAAACATTTAAGTATGGTCCAACTAGAGATTTTGTTCTTGAACTCGAAATTGTACTGGCTAACGGTGAAAAACTGACATTGAAAAGAGGACAAAATTTCGCTCAAAATTCAACTTTAACTTTGACCTCCGAAGCAGGAACAAAATATGTTCTTGATGTTCCGGAAACAGACAGACCGAACTTAAAAAATGCCTCCGGATATTTCTGCAAGAAAAACATGGATGCAATTGATCTTTTTATTGGTTCGGAAGGAACCTTGGGAGTAATATCAAAAGCAAAATTGAGACTAATAGACAGCCCTTCCGATATTATTTCTTGTATAGCTTTTTTTGATGATGAAACTTCCGCCCTAACTTTTATAGAAAGTGCAAGAGACAAATCTTTGAAATCACGAAACGATGATAAAAATTTTACAATTGACGCCCTCGCCCTGGAATTCTTTGACAAAAACTCTCTTGATTTCTTAAGGGAAGACTTCACACAAATTCCTTCTTCTGTTAATGCTGGAGTATGGTTCGAACAAGAAATTTATCCAGACAAATCGGAAGAAGAAATTCTCGACCAATGGCTCAATATTATTATGGACTCGAACGGTAAGGAAGAGTATTCATGGTTTGGGGTAACAGAAAAAGATAAAAAAGAAATAGAATTCATGAGGAAGAGCTTGCCGCGCAAAGTCAACGAATACATTTTTAAAAATAACTTTAGAAAACTGGGCACCGATACTGCTGTTCCCCATGACAAATTTAGAGAATTTTATCAATTCTCAAGAAATGAAGTAGCAAAAGGTAACATTGAGTATGTTATATTCGGTCATGTTGGGAATTCCCACATACACTTAAACATGCTTCCTAAAAATCAGGAAGAATTTGAGAAAGCAGGACAAATTTACAAGACTATTGTAAATAATGCCATTGCTATGGGAGGAACATTCTCAGCGGAACATGGTGTGGGAAAAGCTAAAAAAGATTATTTGCTGAAAATGTTTGGCGAGGAAACAATTAAAAAAATGGCTGCCATAAAAAGCATTTTGGACCCTAAATGGATTTTAGGAAGAGGAAATATTTTCGATAATAAAATTAGGTAACGTCTTAATTTCACAAGTTGCATAATAATCTAAACATGTCATTCTGAATTAAATTCAGAATCTGCCTGGTGATAAATAGATTCCGAATCAAGTTCGGTATGACAAAAGGTGAAATTAAGACACTATTTAAAATTGCACCAAGTAGCCGTTAATCTAAAGATTTTCTGTAAGTAGTTCCGTCTTTTGAGTCTTGTAGAACAACACCAAGTTTACCCAGTCTGTCTCTTATCTCATCGGCTAATTTATAATTCTTTTCCAGCTTTGCATTAGTTCTAAGTTCAATTAATAATCCGATCAAATCATTTTCTAAACTACCGTCACTGCTTGATACAAGCTTATTAAAATCAAGAATACCAAGTACGCCCTGCGCAGTTTCTTCGAGGAATTGTTTTGCGTCCTGATAAAACGAAGCGCTTAAATCGGAATTTTCAGAAATTGTTTTGTTTACATCTCTAACAAAATCAAAAATTACTGCTGTTGCCTGCGGTGTATTGAAATCATCATCCATGGTTTTCTTAAATCTTTCAACATAATCTGTAAAATTTATGTTGCCCTTATTATTTCCAAACTGGTCCGCCTCTATTTTCTCATTTAATGTTAAGGCCATATTTGTCAGTTTCTCTACACCTTTTTTTGCAGATGCCAGCAATTCTTCGCTAAAATTTAATGGGCCAGCATAATGAGTCTGTGCAAAAGCCAGTCTTATCGATTCTGCAGAATATTTCTTTAGTATATCCCTTGCATTAAAAAAGTTACCCAGAGACTTTGACATCTTTTCATCGTTGATATTTAAAAACCCAAAATGAATCCAATAATTGACAAATTTTTTGTCGTTTGCTGCCTCGCTTTGTGCTATTTCATTTTCGTGATGCGGAAAAATCAAATCATTTGCTCCGGCGTGAATGTCAAAAGTATCACCAAGATGTGCACAGCTCATAGCCGAGCATTCAATATGCCAACCGGGTCTTCCCTTTCCCCACGGACTTTCCCAGGATGGTTCACCCTCTTTAGCTTTCTTCCATAAAGCAAAATCTAAGGGGTCTTTTTTTGCTTCATTAACCTCTATTCGCGCACCAGTTTCCAATTCATCTAATTTTTTACCACTTAGTTTTCCGTAATCTTCAAACTTTTTAACTTGATAAAAAACGTCTCCATCAACTTCATACGCAAAGCCTTTGTCCTGCAATTTTTTAACCATCTGTATAATTTCGTTGATGTGCACAGTGGCTTTTGGATATTGGGTAGCTCTTTTGATTTTCAGCTTCTGAATATCTTCAAAAAAAGCATCGGTATAAACCGAGGCAACTTGTTC
>JBJKPP010000175.1:0-7450 GCA_046706145.1 Ignavibacteriaceae bacterium
TTAATTGTGCTCTGAAATATACCTAATTTTGAATCTTTTACGTCATTTCTGAATCCTATACCTTTATCTAATCGCTTTTCATAAAAAAATAAGAAATTTAAGTCTCCTAAAAAGGTTTGAAATAGAATAGAAAGGTCATAGCAAATCTTTAGATAAATGACAGAATACATTCTTATTGGAATAATTTCTTTTGCAGTTTCATTAATATCGGGTATGCTGGGGCTTGGCGGCGCTATAATGCTTATCCCTGCTTACTTATATTTGCCTCCTTTTTTCGGGCTACATGATTTGGATGTAAAAAATATTTCGGGAATGACTTCTGTTCAGGTTTTTGCTGCTTCCCTTTTGGGGATGATATTTCATAAAAAGAGAAACGCTGTTAATAAATCGGTTGTAATTACAGTTGGGGTTCCGATAGTAATTAGCTCATTTTTAGGAGCTTATCTTTCTGGATGGGTTAATCCAAATCTTATATTAGGCATTTTCGCTTTTATGGCAACGATGGGTGCTGTATTAATTTTAGTTGTGCAGAAAAACGAAAAAGATAATAGTGAAAAGTTAATTGATTTCAACAAATTTACCGCTGTTATTATTGGATTGGTTGTCGGATTTTTAGGAGGAATGGCCGGAGCGCCCGGAGCGTTTCTTCTATCTCCGTTATTAATGGTTGTGTTAAAAGTACCAATTCGTGTTACTATCGGATCAACACTTGGAATAGTACTGTTTGCTTCTATTGCAACGAGCTTGGGAAAGATAAGTTCCGGGATTGTGCCATTTGATTTAACGTTTGACGCAATTTTGAGTTCAATTCCCGGGGTGTTTATTGGCAGCAACTTAAGTCATAAATTCAGAGCTTCTACTCTGCGTTGGGGATTAGCCGTTGTAATTGCTTTGATGGGTTTAGATATATGGTTCAAAATAATTTTTCAATAAATAAATTATATGGAGATAACCTATGAGTGCTTCTCAGATAACACTTTACGTTTTAATAGCTTTAATTGTTTTTTCCTGGATAAGGAAATCTTTAAACAAAAGAAAAGTAAAGCATTATGATGCCGAAGAAATTAAAAACAATATTAAAACTTCAAGGGACATCTTGTTACTCGATGTAAGAACAAATGCAGAAAGAAAATCGAACCATATTAAAGGTTCTCTACATATACCCTTAAACCAATTGAGCAAACGGTCAGCGGAATTAAAGAAATTTAAGGATAAAGAAATTGTTTGTTATTGCAGGTCCGGGAACCGCAGCCTTAATGCTGCATTAATATTACAGAAACAAGGTTTTAATGCCGCAAATTTAAAAGGAGGAATAGCAGCATGGAATTATTAAAACCAGGAAATGTTTGGAAATGGAGTAAAAGAATCTTACCCATAGCTGTTGGCGCAGCCGGAGGTTATCTTTATTATTATTTTGTTGGATGCATAAATGGAACATGTACAATCACAAGCAATCCATGGCTAAGTACGGCTTACGGTGCTTTAGTTGGTTTGGTATTTACTTCTTGGAGACCTAAGAAAAAAGATAAAAGCACAGGCATTTAGTATTTATATAAATTTTATAATACTAATATTACCAACTGAATTGGCTGAAACAAAAAAAAGTAGTTAATTAATTTACCCTAACAAACGAATCATCTCTCTAACAGCTTCTGTAATACCAACAAAAACTGACCGGGCAATTATTGCATGACCAATACTTACTTCATCTATGTCTTCAACCTCACGAAATATTTTGATATTCTGATAATTTAGTCCGTGCCCGGCATTTACACCCATTCCAAGTTTTTTTGCCTGTTTTACAGCAAGCCGGACTCTTTCCAGCTCATCAAATTGTTCCTCTTCTGATGATGCATTTGCAAAAATTCCCGTGTGAATCTCAATGAAGTCAGAATTAATTTCAGCAGCCGCATCAATTTGCTCTATTTCGGGTTCTATAAATAAGGAAACCTCAATATCAGCTTTGTGAAGTTCCTTAATCGTATCTTTTATTCTGCTAACATTATCTATAACATTTAATCCGCCTTCTGTTGTTAACTCCTGTCTTTTTTCCGGGACTAGAGTAGCCAGTTCAGGTCCTACATCGCAGGCGATTTCAATTATCTCGTCTACTGCGGCCATCTCTAAATCAAGCTTGGTTTTTACAAGCTCTCTAAGCAGTCTCACATCCCGTTCGTTTATGTGTCTTCTATCCTCTCGCAGATGGGTAACAATTCCGTCAACTCCGGCTTCCTCTGCAATTAGAGCAATTGCTATGGGGTCGGGCTGGAATTCGCCTCTTGCGTTTCTTAAAGTTGCAATATGGTCTATATTTAATGAAAATCTCATATCAAACCTCGAGAAAATTTAATTAATAATAGCTCAAGAAAGAACTTGGCAACTCCGAAAATCCGTTGCCTATATCTAAAATGAGCTAATGTTGTAATTTAATATAAAAATGAATAATCGCATAGTGGGTAATTGAAAATCGACTGGTTCAATTTTGCTTTATTAAAAAAAACTACCTAATCCCCCGCCTGGCGAACGGCAGGTCTCCCTTAAAAGAGATTATGTGAGAAACTCAAAATGTCATTCCAGATTAGGTCCGGAATCTCTTAATCGATTCAAATTCGCTATTATGAGATGCTGAAATGAATTCAGCATTCTAGTTTTCATAAGGTTTCAAAAAGAGAGAGACTCATTTTAAAGAAAGCGTAATATAAAATATTCCAACAGACAGAAAAATAATAATAAGTCAAGAAATTTTATAAGCCCTTCCCCTCGTAAGGGAAGGGTTGGGAAGAGTTCTTATATAATAAAATGATGCTAAAATGTGTTGTTTTTGCCTTTAGTTTTTATACATAAACCCATTTCACCCTTCCCAAAATTCTTGCCCAAATCACATCATAATACTATCATAATCACGGAATCTTGACAAAATTTTCCAATTCATTTATATTAGCACTCACTAAATGAGAGTGCTAATACCAATTAACCTAAAAACTATAAATCATAATCGGAGGTAACAAAAATGGCAAAGCTTAATCTTAAACCTTTAGCTGACAGAGTCATAGTAAAGCCAATGGAACCCGAAGAGACAACAAAGGGAGGAATTATTCTTCCTGATACCGCTAAGGAAAAACCTATTGAAGGAACAATCGTAGCGGTTGGACCGGGCAAAGTTTCTGACGACGGCAAAGTCGTTAAATTGGAAGTTAAAGAAGGCGACAAGGTTCTTTACGGAAAGTACAGTGGAACGGAAGTAACTGTCGAAGGTGAAGATTATTTAATCATGCGTGAGAGCGATATTTTCGCTATCGTTAGCAAATAGTTGATGCAGGCATGTCAGAATTGACCACTAGGTGGAATGAAATTTTATTAAAAACAAAAACTGGAGGAAAAAAATGGCTTCGAAATTAATTGAATTTGATGCAGAGGCTAGAGGCAAATTAAAAAAAGGAGTTGACAAACTAGCAAATGCCGTTAAAGTCACTCTCGGTCCTAAAGGCCGTAATGTAGTTCTTGAAAAGAAGTTTGGTGCACCTACCGTTACAAAAGACGGCGTTAGTGTTGCTAAAGAAATCGACTTAGAAGATCCCACAGAAAATATGGGTGCCCAGATGGTTCGCGAAGTTGCATCCAAAACCAGCGATAATGCTGGTGATGGAACAACCACAGCTACTGTTTTAGCTCAGGCAATTTTTAGAGAAGGATTAAAGAATGTAACAGCCGGCGCAAACCCAATGGATTTGAAAAGAGGTATAGACCTGGCTGTTTCTAAAGTTATCGAGTATTTAAAATCCGTTAGTAGAGACGTTGAAGGAAAAAATGAAATTGCTCAGGTTGGCTCTATATCAGCAAATAATGATAAATCAATCGGCAATTTGATTTCTGATGCTATGGATAAAGTTGGCAAAGATGGTGTAATTACAGTTGAAGAAGCTAAAGGAACCGAGACTTCTCTTGAGGTTGTTGAAGGTATGCAGTTCGACCGCGGTTATCTCTCCCCTTATTTTGTAACCAACACTGAAAGTATGGAAGCCGACCTTGAAGAACCATACATTCTTATTCACGACAAAAAAATATCTGCTATGAAAGATCTTCTTCCTGTTTTAGAAAAAGTAGCTCAGCAGGGTAAAGGATTGCTTATAATCGCAGAAGACCTCGAAGGCGAAGCATTAGCTACATTGGTAGTTAACAAAATTCGTGGTACTTTGAAAGTAGCTGCAGTTAAAGCTCCTGGCTTTGGCGATAGAAGAAAAGCAATGCTGGAAGACATCGCTGTACTAACTAACGGTACTGTAATTTCAGAAGAACGCGGATTCAAATTGGAAAATGCTACCCTGTCTTACTTAGGTTCAGCAAAAAAAGTTGTTATTGATAAAGACAATACAACTATAGTTGAAGGTTCCGGAAAACAAGATGACATCAAGAAAAGAATTAATGAGATCAAGGCTCAGATTGACAAGACAACATCCGATTATGATAAAGAAAAACTTCAGGAAAGATTAGCAAAACTTTCCGGTGGAGTTGCTGTTCTTAAAATCGGTGCATCTACAGAAATTGAAATGAAAGAAAAGAAAGCTCGTGTTGAAGATGCTTTGCATGCTACCCGCGCAGCGGTTGAAGAAGGAATCGTTGCTGGTGGTGGGGTTGCTTTTGTAAGATCAACCAGCGTACTTGAAAAACTTGAAGGCGAGAATACAGACCAGACAACAGGCGTAAAGATTATCGAAAAGGCCCTTGAAGAACCTTTAAGACAAATCGTTTACAATGCTGGTTTAGAAGGGTCGGTTGTTCTTCAGAAAGTTAAAGAAGGTAAGGATGATTTCGGATTTAACGCTGCAACCGAAACTTACGAGAACCTAATTAAATCCGGCGTTATCGACCCAACAAAAGTAAGCAGAACAGCACTAGAAAACGCTGCTTCTGTAGCTTCACTACTTCTTACAACTGAGGCCGTGGTGTTTGAGAAGAAAGAAAAAGAACCTGCTGCGCCTCCAATGCCAGGCGGCGGCATGGGTGATATGGGCGGAATGTATTAATAATATCTTCCTTATTCAAAATAAGAGGCGGGCCAAAATTTTGGTTCCGCCTTTTTTATTTCCATAATAAATATACCTTAAAACCGGAACCTATAATTAAGATTTAATCCAGTTCTTTCATTATACTGAAGCGACGGAAGTCCAGGGCTGTAAGTTGAAGGTTGTTTCCTGGTTGTATTGAAAAGTAAATCGAATTGAGTGTAGGCCCAAATTAGAGCCAGTGCAATAATCGAGATATTTCGCTTGAGGTAAGCCTGGTTATAATCGTTGTATTTTGCCAACACTTTTGTAAGGTCAGTTTCTAAATAATAATCTCTCCATTTTTTATTAGTTTCAGCAATAAAATAAACTGTAGATGCTATTGCTAGAACTGTTAAAGAAGAAAACAGAAGTCCCTTATCTCTATATCCCAAAGAAAAATGTCCCCATCCCGGAAATACTATTGATTTTGCAATAGCCCATTTGAAATCATTCTCTGCTTTATTATCAACATAATACTTAGTGATATAAACAGTATCAGTATGAGCAAGGGTTTGAGTTTTTTCCTCAACCATTTTAAGATAATCACTTTTAACGTTATTAAAGAACGTAATTATCTTCGGGGAAGTGCTGCTGGAATCCAGCTGATAAGCAGGATCCATTTTCAGAATATTAACAAATGTAACTTTAGCGGAGTCATCTTCGTTAATTGAAAATTCGGCAAGGGCTTTCATCCTATAAACTTCTTTTACATCATAAGATTTTAAATTGCTCTTATTGCTGAGTAGCCTATTGGCTTCATTAATTGCATTGGAATATTTGAAAGAATTAAAAAATTGAATTAATGTTCCTAAGGAATCTTTCTGTTGAGATAAACCCGTGTTAAGGCATAATATTACTGCGAGAACAACAAAACAATATTTGCTCATCACTGCTCTCTTTCAGAAAACACTCTTCGATGAAAGGAAATTATGGTATATACTTGTTTTAGATTTTGAAACTATATCAACCACGGTATCTATTTTCCCAAAGGTTGGATTTGAAATTGTCAATTTATACTTTCCAGGAAGAAGAGCAACCGGTTCTTTTAACGGCGTACTCCCTTTCAAGTTATTATCGACATAAACATAACCCCAAGGATTTACGTTGAAATCTACAAATCCAACAATATTATTGAAATTTATAGACATTGAATCTGTTTTTTCAGAATTAATTCTCACCCTCTTTCTGTATGGAGGGTAATTAGGATGAATAAGCTTTATATTATGATAACCAGGTGAAAGATTTATTGCACTTTTTAATGGAGTCTGGTCCACTTTTTCGCCATCAATATAAACATCTGCCCAGGGAAGGCATTCCACAAAAAACTTTCCTGGCTGTTTATTTAAAGTTTCTGACTTTTCCTCAGTTTTGGAAGATAATTTAGAAGATGAATTGCTAGCATCTGATTTGTTATTTTGATCTCTAACAACTATCGGGTCATTATTATTTTGACTATTCATTAATCCACTATGCTCATTCTTGTTAAAACTAAATAAGTATAGTGCTGCAGCCAAACATATTATGAGTGTCGGTACAAAAACATAAGCAATTTTTCTCTTTCTTCTTTTCTTTATTTCATTTGAAATTGTATATTGTATCTCTTCTTCTACACCAAGCTTATTCAGAATCTCGCCGGCCGACTTCGCTCTAAATCTATAATTTTTTTTGAGCATTGTCTTAATAACAGATTTAATACTGTGCGGCACTTCGTCCAGTTCTTTACTTAGAGTAGATTCGTCAAAACCCAAAATATTATTTATCGTCTGTGTAATGTCTTTTCCCACAAAAGGATTTTTATTAGTGAACAACTCATAAGCAATTATACCAGCAGAAAAAATGTCTGTTTGTGCGGTTAACTCTTCCCCTCTGATTTGTTCTGGGGACATATAACTCGGCGTTCCGACAATAGAAGCTTTTTGTGTTAAAGCAGTATCATTTTTTAGAATAGCTAAACCAAAATCAGCAATTTTAAGGTCAAGATTGGAATTAACCAGAATATTCTCGGGTTTTATATCGCGATGAATAATTCCATTTCCATGCGCAACATCCAAAGCTTTAAGAAGCTGGATTAACAGATGGGTTTTATCGTTAACAGATAAATTGTTAAACTTTATTATTGCTCTAAGATTTCTACTTTCAAAATATTCAAACGACAAATAGAAATGATTTTTGTAAGTACCGAAGTCGAGAACTTTAATCAAATTTGGATGGTCTAGATGAGCGAGGATTTTCGCTTCTCTTTTAAATCTTCCAAGTATAGTTTTATCCGGAAGTTCATCTGTGTTCAAAGTTTTAAGAATTATCTTCTTCCCCAGGAAGATATGGTTAGCCACATACACTGCAGAAAATAAATCTTTCTTAATGCATTCAACTACTTCAAATTTTTCAAACAAAACTTCTGGGGA
>JBJKPP010000176.1:0-6239 GCA_046706145.1 Ignavibacteriaceae bacterium
CACTTTTATTGAATCATTAACTACTGATTTAATCTCCTCGAGTAATGGATAATTTCCCCATCCGCGTATGTTTGGTACCCAGACTGTTCCCGTGTGTGAATAACTTATACCTGGTACACAAATTCCTATTGAGTTAATGGAAATGTTATTTTCTTCGGCAATTTTGAGGTGAGTTTGAATTGAGGAATTTATTAACTCTCCAACCTCTTTCCCTTTTCTTTTTTCCAGCTGATTAACACTTTTGTGTTGAATCAAACCCGAGGAATCAAAAATAGCAATTGCCAGTTTTGTTCCGCCCAAATCTATTCCTATTACCGACATAACAATTCTCTTAGAATTTTAATTAGTAAACTAATTTATGGAATGTATTCAAACAGTCAAGTATAAAGATTTCTAAAGAAAATTCTTGACTTTCAAGGTAAGCCTAACCATATTAAAGTTTTTTCATCACTAAATGGCCAGCACCATATAAAGAGGAATCAGATCCCAGTTTTGATTTTACAAACTTGACTTGCTTCATAAAAATTGGCTGAGCCCACTTTTCAGCTTCCGCTCTAATGTCTTCGAGAAATCTTATAGCCGGACCAAAAACAGAACCGCCAAAAATAATTATTTCAGGATTAAACAAGCTTATAAGATTTGCAGATGCCATTCCCCAATATTTTATACAATTCCTTAACACATTTTTGGCAACTTCATCATTTTTATCATATGCAATAAATACGTCTGCAAGGCTCAATTGATCTTCAAGCTTTTTTCTGAGAGGACCATTATAACTGCCATCCTTTTGAATTGTTTTTTCAACATCATTAATAATACCTTTTGCAGATGCATGGAATTCAAAGAATCCGTTCGTACTATATTCTTTTAACATTTTGCTATTCATGGCCAGCCATCCAACTGCTCCTGCCCCATCATCAAAACCGTGTAAAATTCTTCCATCAACTAAAATTCCGGCCCCTATGCCGTTTCCCACAGATAAGAAGATTGCATTCTTAGTTTTTTTTGCTTCACCAAGCCACTTCTCGCCAAGAATATCACATGTTCTGTTGTTGGCTATCTTAACACGAATATTCTGTTCCATAAGACTGCTCATGTCATGTTTCAGCGGGTACGATTCCCAACCAGGTATATTGGGAGACCAAACAGTTCCTGTTTTTGAGAAATAAATTCCTGGTACACTAATCCCTACTGATTTTAATTGTAGTGGTTTCAACTCAAAGTTTCCCAACAGTTTGGTAATTTGATTATGTATTAGAACACCGACCCCTTTCCCTTGTAGATCTTTAATTTCGTTTGTTTCTCGTTGAAGAATTTTACCCGACATGCCTATTACAGCAGAAGTTAAGCCGGAACTTCTTAAGTCTACTGCTACAAGCGCCAACTTTGGGAATTCCTTTTATTTTGAAGCATTCTAGAAGAGGGAAGAAGAGTATTATATTTGGTGCTATTTTATGAAGAATCGTACACAAAATCAAGAAATATTTTTTTAAAAAAATATTCTTGGAACACTTGACTTTAGTTTATAAGTTCCACCGGTTCAAAGAGATAAATACCTTTTTCTATAACTGTACAATTTGACCCTAATACTCATTGAACCTCCTTCATTTAGTACAAACCCATAGACACCTATGGGTTTGTTATTTATAATCGTTCATGTAAATTTCTATAAAATATTTCCACAAATATGAAACTTAAGTTAACAGTACTTGTTATTCTTATATCTACAGCCATTTTTCCTCAAGAGAGTTGGATTAGAATTAATCAGGTGGGATATTTAAACAAATCAAAAAAAGTTGCGGTATTAGTGAGTAAATTAAAACTCAATCCCGCTTCCTTTAAATTAATTGATGAGCACACCAAAAAGAAGGTTTGGGTAGGAGAAAAGATTAAAGCTTACGGAAAATACGGTCCCTTCACTTCGACTTTCAGACTAGATTTTTCTAACTTCACAAAAAAAGGGAGTTATTATATTCAAGTAGGAACAACGATGTCGCCGGTTTTCCCAATTTCAGATACTATTTATAATGGTACTGCAGATTTTCTCTTAAAATATATGAGAGAACAGCAATGCGGTTATAATCCTTTCTTGAAAGATAGCTGTCACACTCATGATGGATATGTAGTTGATAACCCAAGTATGGAGAATCGACATATAGATGCAGTTGGTGGTTGGCATGATGCAACGGATTATTTAAAATATGTCACAACTTCAGCTACTGCTACATACCAAATGTTATTCGCTTATATGATGAATCCTACAGCTTTCAAAGATCATTATGATAAAAATGGTGACCGGGGCGCTAATGGAATCCCTGATATTTTGGACGAGGCGAAATGGGGTCTAAATTGGCTAGTTAAGATGAACCCAAGCTACGGTGTAATGTTTAACCAGGTTGCTGATGATAGAGACCATGCTGGGTTTAGGTTGCCTGATAAAGACTCGGTTAGTTATAATGGAAAAAATTTGGAACGGCCTGTATATTTTATAACTGGTAAGCCGCAGGGAATCTGCGGTTATAAAAATAGGACAACAGGCGTATCATCTACAGCAGGAAAATTTGCTTCTGCATTTGCTTTAGGTTCAGTCTTACTGAAGAAGTATTATCCCTCATTTTCGGCTAAGATAAAAGAAAAAGCTATTGAAGCATATAAGTACGGAAAGACAGACCTGGGTGTTTGCCAGACCGCCTGTTGTGTTTCTCCTTATTTTTATGAAGAAGACAATTATGTTGATGATATGGAATTGGCGGCAATACAGTTATTTGAAGTGACTAAGGATAGTACCTATCTACAAGATGCTGTTTACTGGGGAAAAATAGAACCTGTGACTCCCTGGATGGGTGCAGATACTGCGCGTCATTACCAATGGTATCCCTTCGTAAATCTTGGGCATTATCTTCTAGCCGCACAAAAAAACAAGAATATATCCAAACTTTTTCTCAAGTATATGAAAGAAGGAATAGAAAGAGTTTACAACAGGGGAAAGAGCAATCCATTTTTAATCGGTGTACCTTTTATTTGGTGTTCGAACAATCTGGTTTCCGCAATACTTACTCAATGCAGGCTTTATAATCAACTATCTGGAGACACTACTTACTTGCAAATGGAAGCAGCTTTAAGAGACTGGCTGTTTGGTTGTAATCCTTGGGGAACAAGTATGATTATTGATTTGCCAAAACATGGTGATTATCCTTCGGATCCGCATTCTTCAATTTATCTTTTGACCCATAGACAAATTGACGGAGGTTTGGTGGATGGACCAATATATAATTCTATTTTTAAGTATTTGCAAGGTTTGAAATTAGACAGTTTAGATGAATATTCACAATTTCAGTCGAACATTGCAGTGTATCATGATGATCATGGAGATTATTCTACGAATGAACCAACGATGGATGGAACCGCAAGCCTTACATATTATCTTTCTTCGATGCAGAAATTAGGTATGGAGGATAATAACACAAAAAAATGATAAGAATTTCTTTTCTAGATACTTGGGCTATATGAAATTCTAAAGTGTTAAAATCAGGTTAAATTTTTATTTAACGAATTAACCAAGTACAAAAACGAATATTGCGTAATATTATAAAATTAAAACCGGTAAAAGAGTTGTTATAATAGTTATTTTTATTAATATTCGGATGTGGGAGTAAAAGAATATTTGCAGCGAGCCCTTTGTTCTCATCATCTTCCAATTCCAAATAATTCAATTGACATACGTCATAAATTTAGTTAGTTCTAATTTATAAGTTTGTAATCAATCTCAATTTAATAGTTAAAAATGCCTAAGATAAATCTAACAAACAAAACAAAAGAGGAACAGAAAAGGATTATTCAGAACTACATGATAAGACGTTCTAAACACAGTAATCAGGGCGAGGTTACTGTAGATCAGTTAGTTAAGAAGTTCAAGCATAAATCTTTTTATACGGATAGAGACAAAGCTTCTCATTTCAAGAAACTTCTGTTTGAGATAAAGAAGTCCACGCAACCAAAAATGGATTAAAAGCGCGTTTACAAGAAAGGGCTGCCGAATTGCTATCATGGTATTCTGATAAGTCTCGGGGAGAAATATGTAAAGTTGCAACTCCGAAAAGTGTTGTTTCTGAAACATATAATCCAGAAGGATATCTTTCGGCTTTAAGATAGTTTTATGGATTTACACGTTTGTGGCGATCTAGAAACCAGGTTAGTAATTATAAATAAATATTAAAATTATGGTTGGGACAGCAAAATTTGCTGTCCCAACCTATGTTAATTTACTTCAACAAAACCATTTTCTTACTAGCTCTAAATTCCTTACCTGAAGACAGACCTTTCGAATAAAGTGAATAAATATATATACCACTTGCTAGATTTTGCGCGTTGAATTTCATGCTATAATTACCTGCTAGTTCATTGCCATTGAGTAAAGTGGCAACCTCTCTACCCAAAATGTCATAAATTATAAGTTTGGTAAAGCTTTTTTCTCCAAGAGAATATTTGATTGTTGTTGAAGGGTTAAATGGGTTGGGGTAATTATCGAACAATTCAAATTTGGTAACAATATTTTTGTCATTTATACCAGTTGGAACTACTTCGTACAAGTAGGTATATCTATATGTGTTTGTCCAAATAGTCCCATCCCACATTTGGTCAGTCTCTCGATATTCGATCCCATTGGAATCATATTCGTAATTGTATTTGTCAGTATTAACCCACTGTGAACCATCCCAGTCCTGATCAGTTTCAGCAGTTAAATTATTATTACCATCAAAGGTGTAATCATACCTGTAAGAATTTTCCCAAGCTAAGGTTGAAGTATTCCAATCTTGACTTAGGTATTCAGTTTCGTTTCCATTAACGTCGTAAGTATAGACATCTCTGTAGCTATTTTGCCACAAGGCTCCATCCCACGTCTGATTCAAATATTCTATTTCATTTCCATTTGCATCGTATGTATAAACATATCTGTAGTAATTATCCCAACTGCTGCCGTTCCACTTTTGTTCTGTAGAACCTAAAAATTTTCCGTTACTATCATAGTTATAAAAATATTGATAAGAATTCACCCAGTTTGTCCCGTTCCATGTTTGGTAAATATAGCTGTATGAACTTGAGGTATCGCTGTAAGCATATATATCTCTGGATTGATTGACCCAGTCTGTTCCGTTCCAGTATTGTGCCGTTTCAACAGAATCGTTGCCGTTGGAATAGTATGTGTATGAATCTTGATAGTAATTTACCCAATCAGATCCATTCCATGATTGATAAAGGAAATTATTAACTGAATGGTCGGTATTCCTAGTATAAACATATCTGCCGTAATTTACCCAATCTAGACTATCCCCCACCTGATAAAGGTAAACTGTATAATAACCACTGGCGTCATAAGTGTATGAATATCTATAATCATTTAGCCACATACTGCCGTTATAATGTTGATATGAATAGAAAGAGGTTAACCCGTTAGAATATGAATACTGTTCTCGTGTTGTATCCACCCACTGTGAACCCTTATAGCGTTGTGTTTTGAATTCAGACTCGGTTCCATCAGGGTTATAAGAATCTATATACCTTGTCAGGCTATCCCACACAGCACCATCCCACATTTCAATTAAATAGCCGGTCTCACGGTAATAATCCACCAACGACTTTTTCATGCTCTTTTTGGTAATTTTAGCATTTAGCACCTTTAACATAGAATCCGCGGGGGTGAGAGAGTTTCTCGGATCTCGCTGTTCAGCTTTGAACGGCTTATTTTTATGCTGTGCATAGTTTGTAGAAATGAATGCAAGCATTAGGATCGACACCACCATGAAAGTGTAGATGTTTTTCATCTAGCCTCCGTTAGTTTATTATAGATTGTATTTTATAACTAGTATTTTTACTGCAATTAGGATACAGAAATAGACAAGAAGATCAGGATAGCATAAACAAAAAGAAATGAACCCGCATAAAAATTAGACCTTAATTTTTCTTTTCACAATTTCTGATTTAATATCCATATTGTCAAGAAAAATTTTCTGAGACTTGAGGATTTCCTATATTATACTGCTAAAGATGTGAATTGCTTATTATGTTCTGAAATCGTTAGAATTGACCAAAAAATTTTGAGATTGTATTTTAGAGGAAGCAACCCGCCAGGAATAACATTATTTACAGCTTCATAAGGCGGGCACAGCTTGCTAAGAAGTTATATATTGGTTTGTCGTCTCTCTATATTTTCTATGGCCATCTGAGCCGCTTCAATCAAT
>JBJKPP010000177.1:0-6333 GCA_046706145.1 Ignavibacteriaceae bacterium
TCTGAGGATATAGACGCTGGCTTGAATATTATTAAAAATGTTCTAAATTATTTATTGAAAAAATAACTTTTATTTAACTACTTGCATGGCATGGCCCCGACCAGTTGGGGCCTTTGTCATATTAATATCAAGTGACAGGAAAAATATTCATAGTAGCTACGCCTATTGGAAACCTCAAAGATATTACCTTCCGTGCAATAGAAACTTTAGGAGGAGTTGATTTTATAGTTTGTGAGGATACTAGAAATACATCCATACTTCTAAAACATTATGAAATTAAAAAAGAACTTATTTCTGTCAATGCTGTTAACGAGGATAGAAAGAAAGAAGATGTAATCAATCATATTCTTTCGGGGAAGAATTGTGCAATTGTGACCGATGCTGGAACTCCATGCATTTCCGACCCTGGTGCAAAATTAATATCCGAAGCAATCAGTAAGGGAATAGATATCATTCCCCTGCCCGGGCCAAGCGCAGTAACAACTGCATTATCAATTAGCGGATTACCTTCGAGCTCTTTTTTATTTGAGGGTTTCTTGCCTCAAAAGAAAGGCCGGCAAAAAAAATTGCAGGAACTTTCTGAAATCAAAAACACAATCGTTCTTTATGAGTCTACTTACAGAATTGAAAAACTGTTGCAGGAATTAAATGAATATATGAACTCCCGCTATATCGTTGTTTGCAGGGAATTGACCAAAAAGTTCGAGGAAGTCTGGCGTGGAACCGCATCAGAAATTCTGAGTAAAAGTGATAGAATCTTAAAAGGAGAATTTGTTGTAGTAATTTCACCCAAAGATTGGGAGCAAAAATAGTAATCAAAGCTCAGAAAGGACGCAACATGGGAAAAATAATTAAAACAGATGAGGAATGGAAGAAGGAACTGACTCCTGAAGAATATCATATTACCAGAGAAAAAGGAACTGAAAGAGCCTTTACAGGTAAATATGATTTGTTTTTTGAAGATGGGAAATACAAATGTACGTGCTGCGGCAATGAATTATTTTTATCGGATACAAAATTTAATTCTCACTGCGGTTGGCCAAGTTTTTACGCGCCTGCTTCAAAACAAAATATTGAAACTCACACAGACAGAAGTTTTGGAATGATTAGAACTGAGGTTACCTGCAGTAAATGTGGAGCGCATTTAGGACATGTTTTTGATGATGGGCCTAATCCGACTGGTTTAAGATATTGCATAAATTCAGCTTCTTTAAAATTTGAAGGAAAGGCCAAATAATTTATTCCTAAAAATTAAACCACCATTCCTCTTCTGAAACTTTTGTCATCATCTTGCATCAAATAAAATTATTATTAAGGAATTTGCTATGAGCACGGAAGTAAAAGATTTTCAAAAAGAAGTAATAGAAAAAAGCAAACAGATACCTGTTCTTGTTGATTTTTGGGCACCATGGTGTGGTCCTTGTAGAACACTCGGACCTATTCTAGAAAACGTTGCTGAAAAAAATAAAGACAAATTTATACTGGCAAAATTAAATACGGATGAGAATCAGGAAGTCTCTGTAGAGTATGGAATAAGAGGAATTCCAGCGGTAAAACTTTTTTCAAACGGACGGGTAATAGATGAATTTGTTGGTGCACTGCCACAGAACATGGTCGAGGATTGGCTTAAGAAAGCTTTGCCGAGCGAATTTGACAATGAAATAAAATCTGCGCAAGTACTTTTTGAAGAAGGTAAAAATAAAGAAGCCCTGAAAATTTTAGAAAATGTTTCTGTAAAAGAACCAAAAAATGAAGAAGCTAAGCTCCTTATGGGAAAAATTCTTCTTTTAGAAGATAAGGAGAGAGCAATAAAGGCAATAGAAAATTTAGATGGTTCCCCTGAGCATTACGAGCAAGTTGAATCTATCAATACGATAGCAGACCTTTTCGTGAAAGAAGAAAACAATAAATTACCGGAAGGTGAGGTAAAGTCGAAATACCAGTCTGCAATTAAAGATTTGAAAGAAAAAAAGTTTGGCTCTGCCTTAGAAAAATTTATTGAGGTATTGAAAGACGATAGGAATTATGATGAAGATGGTGCCAGAAAAGCATGCATAGCAATTTTCAAATATCTTGGTGAGGAAAACAAAATTACATTACAATATAGGAGGGAATTCAGTAATTCGCTTTACATCTAAGTTATTTTAAGACTTTTCTCAGCTTCATTAACCGTTTCATAAACTTGAATTAACTTAGATATTCCTGTTAAGTCTAAAAGTGCCTCAGTGTCTATATGACAGGCTACTAATCGCAATTCCCCTTTATTGTTAGAAATTATCTTAGAACCGTAAAGTATGCTCCCTAAAAATGCAGAATCAATAAATTCGCATTTACTCAAATCAATAACTACCCCTTTGGGTTTATTTTGTAATTCTTTTACAAGAAATTCCTTGAACTCCTCTGAATCTTTGTAGGTAGCTCTCTTTAAATCTACCTTAAAAATTGATAAACCTTTTTTATGCTCAATCTCAAACATTTAGCTGAAGCTTTTTACAGCTTTTAGTTTCGTATCAAAAATTTCAAAAACCTTAATTGTACCAGTAAGTTCCAGCAACGATTGTATATCTTTGTTAACAGAAGAAAGTTTTAGATTACCACCTTTGGAGTGAAGGTGTTTGAGAGTAGTTACCAGCGTACTTAGGAAGGTGGAATCCATAAATTCACAGTTTTTTAAGTCAACAACAAACTTTAGAAACCCCTCCATTATATCCTTCATCAGGGTTACTTTTAAATGCTCCGCCTCATTTAAAGTAGCTCGTGACAAATCAACCAGTTCTACTACAACATCACTATGTTGTTCTCTAGTAAAATAATTTTCCATAGTTTCCAGGTTTTGTTATACGAAATGATAAAGATATGATATTTAAAGAAATTTTACAAAAGAAAAATACACCAGATTTTGGACTATTTAGATAAGATATTTTTTGATCTCAAAGAATTGATTTAACGATTCAGGATTTGCTAGTGCGTCTTTATTTTTTACATCAATTCCATCAATAATATTTTTCACAGCAAGCTCAACCTTTTTTCCACTTATTGTTCTGGGAACATCAGCAATTTGGATTATTTTTGAAGGTACGTGTCTCGGTGAGGCTCCGACTTTAATATTTAGTCTTATCTTTTCTTCTAGACTCTTAGACAACTCTTTATTATTTCTAAGCACTATAAATAGAACTACCCTCACATCATTTTCATAATCTTGTCCGATTACTATACTATCAGAAATTTCGTCCATAGATTCAACAATTCGGTAAATCTCGCCAGTTCCTATTCTTACACCACCAGGATTCAAAGTAGCATCCGACCTTCCATAAACAACTATACCTCCATTTGCTGTGATTTTTATAAAATCTCCATGCCGCCAAATGCCTTGATAGTATTCAAAATAAGCAGAGGAATATTTCTTCTTATCTTCATCATTCCAAAAATAAACCGGCATTGATGGAAAAGGTTTAGTACAAACAAGCTCACCTTTTTGTTCAACAACAGAATTACCACTCTCATCAAAACACTCTACTTTTAGTCCTAATCCTCTGCATTGAATTTCACCCGAATAAACAGGTAAACTTGGATTCCCAAGCATAAAACAAGAAATAATATCCGTCCCACCGGAAATTGAAGACAATTGTATGTCCGTTTTAACATTTTCATAAACCCACCTAAAGTTCTCATCTGAAAGCGGGGAACCTGTGGAAAGTATGGTCCTTAGAGCTTGCAATTCAAAATCTTCTTTTGGAATAATCTTAGATTTTTGACAAATAGTCAGAAACTTTGGACTAGTGCCGAATACCGTAATTTTCTCTTCTTCAATCCTTTCCCAGAGAGATTTAACTGTGGGGTAGACAGGGCTTCCATCAAATAAAACTACAGTTGCTCCAATCATCAGAGAACTAACCAGCCAGTTCCACATCATCCAGCCGCATGTAGTAAAATAAAAAATTGTATCTTCTCTTTTTAGGTTCGTGTGTAATGATAATTCCTTAAAATGCTGCAGCAAAGTTCCACCTGCTCCATGAACTATACATTTAGGAGTACCTGTTGTTCCTGATGAATACATGATATAAACGGGGTGGTCAAACGGTAGTCGAATATGCTCTATTTTTCCTTCTGCAAGCGATAATAACTCTCTAAATTTTATATAGTTACCGCTTTTATTAGAAATATTACTTTCTATATCCTTAAAATCAAAATCATGTTGTATTAGTACTACATGTTCAATTTCCGGGATGTTATTTTTCACCCTCTCTATCTTGTCTTTGCAGTTAATTAATTTTCCATTATAACTATAACTTTCTGTAGCAAATAGAATTTTCGGCTTTATTTGTCCAAACCTGTCAAGTACGCCCTTAAATCCAAAGTCTGGTGAACATGATGACCAAATAGCACCTAAACTAGTTGTAGCTAACATTGCTATTACTGCCTCAGGTGTATTAGCAACAAACCCAGCAACTCTGTCCCCCTTTTTAACACCAAATTCTTTTAATGCTTTTGAAACTGATACTACATAACTACGTAGTTCGTTATAATTAATTCTTATAGTTTGAGTATTTTCTTTTATACTAATTAATGCAGTATGTTCATCATTAAATCTTAATAAGTTTTCAGCAAAGTTAAGTTTTGCTCCACTGAACCACTTTGAATTCATCATATCTGTTCCAGTCAACACATCAGAAAAATCTTTGGTATATATTGTACCGGAAAGTATCCAGATTGACTTCCAGAATTCTTCTATGTTATTAATAGACCATTGATAAAGTTCCTCATAACTATTGATTTTCTGGTTTGTTAGCATGGAGACGTACTCCATGAAAGATGTCATATTTGAAGTTTTAATGCGATCTTCGGAAGGAGTCCAAAGAGGAGTTTTCAAAATTTTTCCTATTTTCTTAAACCTCTGTACTTATCTTTTTAGAGTATAAAATTGTAGCCCAGCCAAACAATGCATCACCATTATCAAGAGCACATTTGGCTGTAAGTTCAATAAAAAGTTCTTTTCGTCTTATATCATTATATTCTAAGAAAAGTAAGATCTTAAGCATTTTTCTATAATCATTTTGAATTTGCGCTCTATAAAATGCTTCTTCACTTACTTCCAGATCGTTAAATTTTTCTCCCGAAATATTCTCAATAAGGCTTGATACATTCTCTTCTGTTGGAATCTTTTCTACAGATGCAAGCTTTCCAATATTGTTTGCAGTAAGTACCGTTGACGTTTTAATGTAATTAGGAAGCTGGTCATAGCCAACACACAATTTATTCCTTGGTTGAGCCAGTTCAAAAATAACATCTCCAGTTGCTCTGCAATAATAATCCGCTCCCATTCTTCCAACCAAATCAATTGAATTTGGATGAATCACTCCATCATTGGCAATATCTTCAGCAACGTGAAACTTAACAGCCTCACAAATTGCAATGTTTGCGGAAGAACCACCTTCGCCAAAACTTCTCATTTCTCTTAAGATACATTCCATTTGGAAAGGAGACTCCTTCACTCTAAATGGTTTTACAACATCTGATTTAATTGGTGTCAATCCGCTCTTTTCAAATTCATTTACGCCCGGAGGATATTCTGCAGAAGCAATGTTAACCTGCTCAATAATAGAGTGTGTTACCACTTGAACAACGCATTCTCTTGTTCTTATCAAATTATTGTATGTATCCTTTAATGTTGCAGATTTCCCTCTTCTTGAAGGTGAAAAAGCAATGATCGGCGGGTTAGCTCCAAAAACATTAAAAAAAGAAAAAGGAGTTAAATTTGGAATACTTTCTACTGACAATGTAGAAACAAGAGCAATTGGCCGCGGGCCTATACCTCCAATCAAATAGCGATGTACTTCCGGTACCGAAAGTTCCCTTGGCTCAAAATGTATCATTTGACTCTTTTCTTTCTAAGTATAGAATAGTCTTTATTTGCTTTAAGTAATCTGTTCTTTAGCCTGCCTAAAGCAGTTATTTCCAATTCAATTTCATCATTTTCTTTTAACCATGTTGGCTGAAATTCCTCTTTATTTTCTTTTGCTTTTAATGCGGCCGTACCATTTAATTCAAGATAGCAACCTGTACCCACAGTTCCAGAGCCAATTACATCTCCGGGGAGTAATTCCACACCGTATGAAGCTCTTTCTATTATTTCAGCAAATGTCCAATTCATATCTTGCAAATTCCCCTTAGAAATTTCTTTCCCATTATGAAGTGCTTTCATCTCTAAATTATATTTATCTCCAGAATCTGTGGATATCTTGAATTTTTCCAATTCATCAATTGTTACAAGCCATGGACCTAAAGCTGTAGCAAAATCTTTCCCTTTAGCAGGACCCAAATTCAGTTTCATTT
>JBJKPP010000178.1:0-13029 GCA_046706145.1 Ignavibacteriaceae bacterium
TCTTTATTAAAAATCACTTTTGCTAAAACCTTAGCAAGTTGTTCTATTATTCGCATTATAAAATCCTGGCGTATCATAACATGTTAAATTTTACCATAAAATTTCGAGTTACAATTGCACTCACACATAATATAAACTAAGATGAATAAATTAAGAGGGGATAATACATGAAAGGTTAAAAAAAGTGTTAGACAGTTACTACGATTAATTACTTATGAATTAATTTGTGTTAGATTCGACATTCAGATAACATTTCTAGGCTCTTAACCTGCTGGCAGAACTCAATTTATAATATAAATTTATCAACGCGCCAAGTGATGTCATAGAATTTAAGATTGTAAAAACACTATCGTGTAATGAAATCGCATATATCGTTAGAGAGATGCTCCCAATTAAATTAAGAATTAGGAAGAATAAATTGATAGTGCAATCTTTTTCTTTTATTGTTTGTACAGTTTGTGGAATCCAACCCATTGCCAATGCAAGCAATCCTGCAATGCCGATATATTCCATATAATTTTACGTTCCTTTTTAATTTTCCCTATTTTAAAGATAATCTATTTGATAAATAATTTCCTAATTGCTCAATTACAATTTTCAGAGCTTATCTAAATCAATCCATGTATTGGCTTTAGAGCTTTCTCTAATCGCATCTATCACTTTCATATTGGCAATTCCGTCTTCAAACGAAGTAGGGACGTCCGTATCATCTAAGATCGCTTTGGAAAACAAATCACCTTGAATAGTATATTGATTACATATTTCAAAGGAAATTTCTTCCGGATCTGAATCTGTTTGAACTGTAATTTTAGCCGGAGTTTCAGGTGCAGGAGTAAACGGGAAGTCTATTCTAATTTTTCCCTTTGTACCAATTATTTCAGCAAATTGGTGAAATCTTAATTGCGTAGAACATGAAATGTTAGCAGCACCATCTTTAAATTCCAGCACGGCAGAGACAAATCTGTCCACTTTCATCTGTGGATCAAAATCCATAGAAGCACAAACACGTTTAGGTTCACTCCCAAATAGAAATCGAGAGATGGATATACAATAACAACCTATATCCATAAGTCCACCACCTCCAATATCTGCCATGTTTCGGATATTTTGGGGATCAACATTATAGTACGAAAACGTAGCATGAATATTTTTTAACTCTCCAATCGTACCGGCAACAATCAATTCTTTTGTCTTCTTTATTTGAGGATGATGTCTATACATAAAAGCTTCCATCACTTTTAACTTTGAAATTTCAGTTGCAACTTTATATAAAGTTTCGGTTTCCTTGTAATTCATTCCCAGAGGTTTTTCACACAATACATGCTTGCCAGATCTTAAAGAGCGAATGCTCCATTCTACATGCAGATGATTTGGAAGTGGAATATAAACAGCCTGAATTTCACTGTCTTTTAATAATTCTTCATATGAACCATATGCTTTGGGAATTCCTAGTTTATCCGCGGCTTTTTTTGCTTTATTATAATCCATAGAAGCAATAGTTTTGATCTCACAATATTTACCATTTTGCATTGCAGGAATTACTTTTTCAGTTCCAATTTTTGCAGTGCTAATTACGCCCCAAGAAACTTTATTCATCCTTATTTTCTCCGTTATTATAATTTTATTCGTTTAGTGTGAGCTTACAACAATTTAATTTTTCTAAAGATAACTTGATTTACTATTACTGACAAGCTATGAGGTTTATTTTCTTAGAAATATTAGTTCTATAACAATAATATGAAATGCTTGTTTTACAAATAGACATAAGAAGCACTTCTAATAGCTCCATTGCAATCAAAAATATTAAATTTAATTTTTAAACCTCAATGGTGTTAGATGAGTCAAATAAATGTGGTCTCAAATTAATATTGGGGGAACGTATTTTTTAACAAAAAAACTCATAAGACCATTTATTTTATACAGATACTCAATCAAAGTTAATTCAATATTGGAAAACATTTGACCGTAAAAAGTTTGTGATATTTAACCGAAATAAATAATTTGTTAGTTATATATTTGAAAATTCTGAACAGCGTTTACTGCTTGTTCTTTAAATAAATTAGTTCTCCAGGAAAGGACGGTTTATGAAAAATATTGTTTTGATTACTATTATCTTTTTTTGCGCTACTGTAAGTTCCTTAGGCCAGAAAATTATTTATACCTCACCGAAAAACAAAGCCACTTTAGTTAGCATACAATCCAAAATAATTATAAAATTAGATAAAAAAATAGATGCACAATCCATAGAAGGAAACTCGATAGTAGTTACCGGAGATAAAAGTGGTAATATTCCGGGCGAAATTAAATTGTTAGAAGATGAAAAGACTTTGATTTTTTCTCCGACAAACAATTTTGAATCAGACGAAAATGTAATAGTTAAAGGTGAATCAAGTTTAAAAACTGTAGATGGAAAAAATATACAACCTTTTTCATTTGAATTTACAACAACATCACTTGCTAAACCTATTGCGCTTAATCCTCTTGCGCTTATTAATGCAAATGCCCAAAAATACACATCAAAGATAAAACAGAGGGTCACTTCATTTCCCAAGAAAATAAGTTTGAATTCGCTCCCTTCTGATTTTCCTCAATTAACGGTTGATTCAACAAACAACCCTTCTAATGGTAAAATATTTATTGCCAACTTCCCTTACGGTGCTAGTGATAGCTTAGGTTATTATTTAATGATAGTAAATAACGATGGGACAGTAGCAAAATATAAAAAATTATCTCAACCCGCTTTCGATTTTAAGGTAGAACCAAATGGGGATTTATCTTATGCAGAGGTTCTCGTTAACTACACTGTTTATGCAAACGTTAGATGGATAATTCTTGATACCACTTTAGCGCAGATCGATTCTTTTCAATGCGGGAATGGCTACAATGCAGATCTTCATGATTTTGAACTACTGCCAAATGGTCATGCTTTGTTGGAGGCATATGATGCAGAACCGCTAGACATGAGTAAGGTAGTCGAGGGTGGAGATCCAAATGCAACTGTTATAGGAGGAATTATTCAAGAAGTGGATGATTCCGGCAACGTAGTTTTTCAGTGGAGAAGCTGGGATTATATTCCAATAACAGATTCATATGAAGATCTTACAACTTCCACCGTGGATTATCTTCACATGAATGCAATAGACAGAGATAATGATGGTAATATTCTAGCATCCTTTAGGCATCTTTCACAGGTCATAAAAATAAACCGTCAGACCGGAGATGTAATGTGGAAATTAGGCGGAAAGGAAAATCAGTTTACTTTTATAAACGAACATGAATCTAATGCTCCAAATTACTTTTCGTATCAGCATGATGTTAAGCGTTTAGCCAATGGTGATATTACTTTGTTTGATAACGGCAATCAACACAGTCCTCCTTATTCACGAGCGGTAGAATACCAGCTTAATGAACAAAATAAAACAGCTACTTTAGTCTGGGAATACAGACATAATCCCGATATTTATGCTTTCGCAATGGGAACTGTGCAAAGATTGTCAAATGGTAACACTTTAATTGGATGGGGCATCGCAAGTGCAACAAATGGTTCACCCGTATTTACCGAAGTGCATCCCGATAATTCAGTCGCTCTTGAAATGTCATTTCCTGCTGGTGAATTATCATATAGAACGTATAAATTCCCATGGGGAAGCAAACAACCTAGGGCTACCGTAACGGAATACGAATTTTTCGAGGGGAATACTTATTCTTTCAATCAAGGAAACGATTCAACAGGTGTAACTTTAAAGTTTGATTCACTTAATGCCGACCCGTACCCGGATGCTACAATCTCCCTTTATGGTTATTCCCCTGATCAACCGCAGTTTAGCGGCACTCCCCCATTACTAACTAGCGAATATTTCACAATGAGTGCGCAAAATATTAATACTTTTAAAGGTGAATTTCATATTAATCTATCAGAATATCCTAAAATTATAAATCCAGGTAAGACTATTGTTTATTCCAGAGATAGCGATAGCCTGGTATTCCATTCATTACCTACAAGCTATGATTCATCAAACAATGAGCTAATCTTTTTAGGTTCAAATTTTGGAGATTATGCATTCGGAGTTCCACAAAAAATTGATTCAGCTTACTCTCCAGTTCCTATATCGCCTGTAAATGGAGAAAAATTAGAAAGCCAAGAACCAGTGAAATTAGTCTGGGGTACACGCGGAATTGTAAAGACCTACAACCTTCAAGTTTCGACTGATTCACTTTTTAACAATATGATTGTAAATACAAGTGATCTATCATCCACCTCCTATTTAACATCAACTTTATCAAGTAATAAATATTTCTGGAGAGTAAATACAGAAAATAAGGCGGGTATCAGCAATTGGTCAAGTCCAGCAGAATTTAAGACGACTGCTCCATTTATTGACGTTACTTTCCCGAGTGGAGGAGAAATGCTGTCCCAAGACTCAATTTACATTATTAGATGGGACGACAATATCTCTGATAGCGTACGGATTGAGTTACTACAAAATAATACTCTCTTAAGTGTTATTGACAGTGGTTTAGTTTCAGCAACAAACGCATATCGGTGGCACGTTTCTTCTAATTTAACTGCTGACTCAACTTATAAAATCAAAATAGTCAGTCTCAGTAATCCTAATTTGACGGCTATGAGCAAAGGTGATTTCACTGTTATATCAGGAGTCTCTGGCATTAAATCGAGTGTTGCTACTATAAAAGCTTTTGAGCTTTATCAAAACTTCCCAAATCCTTTTAACCCATCGACAGTAATAAAATATTCAATTCCACAGGCAAGTGATGTGAATATCTCAATTTATAACGTAATAGGACAAAAGGTTGAAACTTTGGTTAATGAATATGAAAACGAAGGGACATATGAAGTAAACTGGAATGCTTCTAACTTGTCCTCGGGAGTTTATTTCTGTTCGATTAGAGCAAAAGCTCAAAACGGTGTAAAAGAATTCTACAGTGTGAAGAAAATGATTCTGCTTAAATAGGCATGTGACTTTTCTTTAACATATTGGTTTACTAATGGATATTTGATTTAGCTAAAAATTGAGTCTAATTCATGCGAAAGGGATGAAGATTTCCACGACCCTTTTATTAGTTATTATGTTTGTTCTTACTTTTAACTTTAAGAGTTCATTTTGTCAGGTAGGCTCATCAATTCAATACATTAGTCCTATGCCATATTCATTATATGTTTCCATACAAAATAACATTATTATTAGGGCCAATGAAAGGTTATCGGAGTCTGATGTTGATAATAATTTGCTGAATGTATATGGTGCAAAAAGTGGAACACACCTAGGGAAGCTAATTTTGTCCAATGATCAAAGGACATTGATATTCAAACCATACGTGCCTTTTGCATATCACGAGAAAGTAAACGTAAGATTGGAAGAAGGATTAAGAACGATATATGGAGATAAGATAGATACTCTTAACTTTTGGTTCCAAACATGCAAATATCTAAGCACTACCAATCAAGACTATTTTATTAATAACGAGCAATCCATATTAAAACAAGCAAACATTTCTTCTTCAAATCTATCAAATCATGCTACTGTAAACTATCCCGTGCCAATAATTACTACTTCTATTGATCCATCACCTGGCTATATTTTTACAGCTCCTTCTGATTATTTGATGATCTTGGATAATGATGGAGTGCCCGTTTTTTATAGGACTGTGGCGGGAAATCCCTACGATTTTACATTGCAACCAGATGGAGAATTGACATATTTCTTATATCCTACAGAGTGTTATGGTATGGACAGTTCATATAATGTAATTAATCAATTTAATACTGCTAATGGTTTTGCTGTTGATGTTCATGACCTAATAGTTCAACCTAATGGACATTATTTTATATTAGGGAAAAGATTAGTGGAAGTCGATATGAGTAAGATTGTTGCAGGAGGTGACACTTCCGCAGAGATTATCGATATGGCTCTTCAGGAGTTTGATTCTACAAACGACCTTATTTTTCAATGGGATGCTTTAAGCCATTACAATATAACTGATGCAGACACTGAAGTGGATTTGAGTCAACACGAAATAGATTTTGTTCATTTGAATTCAATTGCAATAGATACGGATAGTAACATAATATTGTCAGCCAGAAATTTAGACGAAATAACTAAAATAGATCATAATACAGGTAATATCATTTGGCGGTTCGGCGGGAAAAACAATCAGTTTAAGTTCCTGAATGATGATTTGGGATTTTCACGTCAACATGATGCAAAAATGATGAAGAATGGCGACATAAGCATTTTTGACAACGGTGTCTATCATGTTCCCCGCTTTTCAAGCTTCGTAGAATATAGACTAGATACAACGAACATGACTGCTACTCTCATAAATAGATACACGCATAACCACGGTGTTTTTGGAATTACGGAAGGCGATGTGCAAGAGCTTCCTAATGGGAATAAATTTATTGGCTGGGGTGAGACCGGAAACCCTGCAGTGACAGAGATAGGACAAAATGATTCTATAGAATATGAAATGGGTTTCCCTACACTATATAGTAGCTACCGTTCATTTCGATTTCATTGGCAAACAAATTTATTTTCTACTAATGTTGACTCTTTGGACTTCGGGAAAGTTGCATACGGTGATTCCTCAGTTAGGTCAGTTATTCTATTCAACCCACACGATAGCTCGATAACAATCAATCAGTTTTATGGCAAAGAGACTTCTTATTCAGTAATGAATAAATTGCCACTAACAATTCCTGGGAAAGATACGGCAATTATCAAAGTTCAATTTAAACCCCCAAAACATGGAATCTTTCAAGAAAGATTGAACATACGACACCTTGGCACTGGCGAACTTATAGCAAGACAAATAGATTTAACTGGATCAACTATTAAACAACCCACTCAAATTAATCAACCGACAGATTTAGTGGCCAAAGCAATTAATAACAGTGAAATTAGAATTTCATGGGTAGATAATTCTAATAATGAAGATGGTTTCATTATCGAAAGAAAAAATGGAGACTCGTTAAGCACAAACGATTTCATTATTATAGATACAAGTGGCACAAATGATACTACATACTTTGATAAAAATGTCAGTGATTCTACTAAATATACTTATAAGATATATGCATATAACATAGATACCGTTTCCACATTCAGTAATTTGGCAGAGGCAGAAATCATTACGTCTATTATGAAAAACAATTTGTTGCCTATAAGTTTTGCACTTTATCAAAATTATCCTAATCCATTTAATCCTTCTACTGTCATTAGCTATTCAATACCTGTGGAAAGTCACGTGAAAATTGAAATTTTCAATGCAATAGGTCAAAAGTTAGATGTTATAGTTGATATATTTCAAAAAGCTGGACAGCATGAAGTAAAGTGGAATGCAGCAAACATGTCTTCGGGGATTTATTTCTTTTCCATAAAAGCTTATGGTATTAATGGTAAAAATTATTTCCAAGTTAAAAAGATGATTCTTCTAAAATAATTTCAAATATAATATTTATGAATCTCTAAATCCTAGAATTAAACATGAAACAATTAAAACTAAACACTTTCGTTATATTATTTTTATTCATCGCAGCCCTTGACACTGGTTTAAACTTTGCACAGTCTAAAAATATAACTCAATTTCAGTACATTAACCCTTTGCCAAACTCTAATTATGCACCGGTAAAATCAACTATAATTATAAGAAAAGGTCCAGCCATTAATGAAAATAGCATTAAGAGCAATCTTATTTATGTTTACGGTTCAACAAGTGGCCAACATAAAGGACAATTCAAATTGTCAACGGATTTAAAGACTTTAATCTTCAAGCCGGATGAACCATTTGCAACTAATGAAAACGTTACAATTAAACTTAGCCAAGGACTAATGACCCAAAGCAGAATAAATATTGGAAGTTTAATTTTTGAATTTCATACAAGTAATAACATAAACACATTGCATCCAGACGAAGAAGGGAACTATAAAGTTAACAGCGATAGTATTCAGTTCAAGATAAATAAGAAATTAGCGAACTCTATGCTCGCGGGTTTACCCACTTTGATAGTAAATAAGATAAATAATCCTGCTCCCGGTTATTTATTTCTAGGATTAAAACCATATCTCATCATTGTTGACAATCAAGGCACTCCCATATTTTATAGAAACATTAACGGGGGTATGTATGATTTTAAACTACAACCCAATGGCGTATTAACATACTTCCTTTACCCAAAAGCTTATTATGAGCTTGACAGTTCATATAATATCATACATCAATATACTGCCTCAGATGGCTACACAACAAATGAGCATGAACTAAGAATTCTTCCAAACGGCTATTATTATTTATTTGGCAGAAGGAACGTTACAATGGATATGAGTAAAATTGTAAGTGGAGGTAACCCAAATGCGACTATAATTGACGGTGCTTTACAAGAATTTGATTCCACTGGAAATTTAATATTTGAATGGGATGCGCTGGCTCATTACAAGATTACTGACGTAGACAATCATGTAAACTTAACTCAGTCAACAATTGATTTTGCTCATTTCAATGCTGTTGATTTTGATACCGATGGTAATCCGCTGATCTCTGCGAGAAATTTAGATGAAATTACTAAAGTTAACAAAAATACAGGAGATATCATTTGGCGTTGGGGCGGTAAAAATAATCAATTCAAATTCATAAATGATACCCTGGGATTCTCACGTCAACATGATATAAGATTATTTTCGAATGGCAATTTTAGCATTTTCGATAATGGTGTTTATCATTCTATTCCGGTTACAAGCGCTGTAGAATATAAACTTGATGAGGCTGATAAAACCGCAACTCTTGTCAGTCGATATTATCACAGCCCGGAAATCTTCGCCCAAGATGAGGGCTCAGTTCAGGAGTTACCAAATGGCGATAGACTAATTTCATGGGGACCAGTGTATGCACCTGCAATAACTGAAATTCATTCCGATAATTCTGTTGCTTATGAATTAAGTTATGGCTCATTTCAAAATAAATACAGAGCTTTTCGTTTTCAATGGGAAACAAATTTATTTTCTACAAATAAAGATTCAATTAATTTTGGAAAAATTTCTGATACTGATTCTTCCATGCAAGAACTAACTATCTACAACCCTCAGGATAGTTCTCTTGTCTTTAATCAATTTTATTGTGAAGATTCTTCCTTTGTTGTATTAAATTCTGTTCCTCTTACGATTCCTAATAAGGATTCTGCAAAAATTAATATTAAGTTCAAACCTAAACAAAGAGGCATTTTTTCAGATAAGTTAAATATTCGAATAATACAAAGTAATGAGATGATCGCACGTCAGGTTATGCTTAAGGGTCGAACTATAAGTCTTATAAACCCAATCACAACTCCTACTAACTTAACCGCATATTCGGTTGGTAGTGATAGTGTTCGTCTCACATGGAAAGATAATTCAGATAATGAGACAGGGTTTGTTATCGAAAGAAAACAAGGAGATTCGCTCAGTACAAATACTTTTGATGTACTAGATACTGTTGCTTCAAATGATACAGTTTACTTTGACAGGACTGTACAGGATTCTATTACTTACACATATAGGATTTTCGCAATTAACAATGATACTTTATCAGGATTTAGCAACATAACTTCTATTGAGGTAATTACTGCAATAAAGAAACTCGCTGAATTACCCAAAGAATTCATGCTGTATCAAAATTATCCCAATCCATTTAATCCAACAACTGTCATTCAATACCAAATACCACATACTGCATTTGTTACTTTAAAGGTGTATAATATTCTAGGGAAAGTGGTAGCAACTTTGGTCAATGAGAAAGAATCTCCCGGAACATATTCTGTTGATTTCAATGCTATGAATTTAGGCAACGGAGTGTATTTCTATCAGTTGAAAGCGGATAATTTTATTAGCGCAAAAAAAATGGTTCTGTTAAAATAATTTCTCACATTTTTAAGAAATTATACTCGCACTTAAATATTAAGTCAATTTTTTTGATATATTTGTCTGTCTTGAAGTGTTCATCAATTCTGATATTTAAATTAGTAAGTTATCTAACCTAAAGAAATTTGCTAATATTCCAGCATTATTTGCTTTTATAAAAAATTGCTTAATAGCCAAATTTGAACAAACCCAATAATAAACCTGAGTTAATCAGAGGACTTGGTATATCCGCAGCAATGATGATTGTTGTAGGTTCAATGATTGGTTCGGGAATTTTCCGGAAACCAGCAACAATGGCCAGTCAATTAATGTCGCCGGAATTGTTGCTTATTGTTTGGGTACTTGCCGGAGTAATTACTTTTATTGGAGCGCTTTCAAATTCAGAAGTTGCTGGAATGATTGATACAACCGGCGGACAATATGTTTACTTCAGGAAAATGTACGGAGACGCCACTGCATTTTTCTATGGATGGTCAATTTTCGCAGTGATCCAAACCGGCAGCCAGGCCGCAATTGCTTATGTTTTTGCAGAATACTTAGGTTTCTTTATAAAATATCCTCAATTGCCAAAAGCTATTCAAGCTTTTCATATTTACATTCCCATTGTTGGAAATATTTATCCACTAATACAGTTCGGGACGAAAATTGTAGCTGTTTTATGTATAATTTTATTGACTTCCGTCAATTATGTGGGAGTAGTATTTGGGGGAATTGTTCAGGAAGTTGTAACATATGTTAAAATCTTGTCCATCTTACTTCTTTCTGTTTTGCTTTTTATGGTTGGCAATGGAAGTCTCTCAAATATAGTCTCTAATCTTTCACCTCCCACTCAAACATCTGATAATATTGTTGTGTTAGTAGGCTTGGCCTTAGCTGGAGCTTTTTGGGCTTATGATGGCTGGAATAACGTAACATTCGTAGCGGGAGAAGTAAAAAATCCGCAAAGAAATGTTCCGAGAGCTTTGCTTTACGGTACATTATTGGTCATGACAATTTATGTGATTGTTAATGCTGCTTTTCTTTATGTTTTACCAATCCGAAAAATGGCACATTCCCCACTTGTTGCAGCTTCCGCTGCAGAAGTAATCTTTGGCGACAAAGGAGCGGCTATTATTTCTATTGCTGTCATAATTTCTACTTTCGGAGCATTAAATGGAAGCATTCTTTCAACTGCAAGAGTACAGTTTGAAATGGCAAGGGATAATCTATTCTTCCCTATTTTTGGTAAAGTTCATGAAAAGTTCAAAACTCCTGCAAATTCATTATTAATTCAAGGAATTTGGGCATGTTTGTTAGTCTTTTCCGGAACATTCGATACAATAACAGATTACGTGATTTTTGCTGCATGGCTCTTTTACATGCTTGGTGCATTTGGAGTTTATGTGTTGCGAAGAAAAATGCCAGATACTCCCCGACCATACAAAGTTTGGGGTTACCCAATTACGCCCGCTATTTTTGTGATATTTTCATTTCTGTTCTTGTTAAATACCGTTATTTCCGATACTCACAATGCGGCAATGGGCGCGTTATTAATTCTGCTCGGTTTTCCCTTTTATCTTTACTGGAAATACAAAAAGAATTAAGACAAATAATTTAGTATATTATTTCACTATCTTAATCCTTTAAAAAGTTCTATCATAAAAAAATATTCAAATGGAAAACAAAAAATTTGTAATCATTGATGCGATGGCTTTAGCCTACCGCGCATACTTTGTTTTTATCAATCGTCCACTTATAACGTCCAAAGGCGAACCTACCTCAGCGGTTTATGGATTTATAAATCAATTGATAAAAATTTTAGAAGATACACATCCCGATTACCTTACAGTTGCATTCGATTCCAAGGGAGACACATTCAGACATAAGAGATATAAAAATTATAAATCTTCCCGCGCAAAAATGCCTGAGGATATGATTCCACAAATCGGCAGGATAAAAGAAATAATAGAACTGCTTACAATTCCTTTGTACATCAAAGAAGGATACGAAGCAGACGATATAATAGGAACGGCAGTTAAAGAAGCTGAAGCAGAAGGATTGGATTCGTTCGTAATTACCCCAGATAAAGATTTCAATCAATTAGTAACAAAAAAAGTAAATATAATAAAACCTGGAAAATCATCGGATGAATTTCTGGTAGTAGATGTTAAAAAGGTAAAGGAGGAATTTGGATTTGAACCAAAGCAAATGATCGATTACCTGGCATTAATTGGTGATAAAAGTGATGATATTCCCGGCATTCCCGGGATAGGACCTAAAACCGCCATTCCGTTAATTCAGAAATTCGGATCTGTTGAAAATATTTATAAAAACATCGATAAAGTTGATAAAGAATCTTTAAAAAATAAATTGATTGAAGGAAAAGGAAATGCTTTATTATCAAAAGAATTAGCTACAATAGATATAAATGTTCCTATTAAAATAGACTTTGAAAAAACTAAAGTTACTAAACCGGATTTTGAAAAATTAAAAGACGTTTTCTTAGAATTAGAATTCAAATCTTTCTTTAACCGTTTGCTGACATACTACGATAATGTAAAAAAAATGGATGTTGATGTTGAAGAACTTTCTAAAGAAACTTTTTCTTTCGATAAAAAGAAAGTTAAATACGAACTTATCACCACAGAAAAAGATGCAAAGAATTTAGCCGCTCAATTGGGCAAAAAAAATCTTTTTGTTTTTGATACGGAGACAGACGGTTTGGATCCGTTTACTTTAAAAGTTGCAGGAGCCTCTTTTTCAACTAAAGAAGGAGAAGGATCTTTTATTGCCACAAACCCTTTCGAAGGAAAAGAAGCAAAGAAACTGGAAGACAGACTTTCAATTGATCAGTTTGTTAAGATATTTAAACCGGTTTTTGAAAATAAGAAAATTAAAAAAGTTGCTCAAAACGGAAAGTTTGATATTGCTGTAATGAGAAGTTTGGGAATTACAGTAGAGAATTTATATTTCGATACAATGCTCGCAAGCTACATTCTCGATCCGGATCAGAAACACGGAATGGATGAGCTTTCGGAAAAATATCTGCAATACAAACCAATTCCAATTTCAACTTTGATTGGCGAGAAAAAAGATCCCACTTTAATTTTTGACGCAAACATTAATGAACTTGGAACTT
>JBJKPP010000179.1:0-4442 GCA_046706145.1 Ignavibacteriaceae bacterium
GTCAGGAACATCTGCATAGCGAAACAAGATATAGAATTCTTTTTCCAAGCGAATTATGTCTTTTTCGTTATCCTCTTTAACAATTTTGCCGCCTAGAATATCACAATAAAATTTACGAATGCTATCCTGATCTTGCCGTGGAACGGTGATTGCAGATGCGTCTCCGATAATTACTTTAGCCATATTTGATAATAATTTTAATCTTTAAAAGTTAAGATTGTTCATACCATTTGAGCTGACCTTTACCTGTGGTTATTAAACTTCTTAAACTCTTTTGGACAAATCCTGTCCATGCATCACGGCACACATTGTAACACTCATAGGCTGGGACTAATCCAAATTGAGTGAAAACCAACTGTGTTTTATTACCTTGTCTTGAAATTTCAAAAGTAATTTTATTGCCCGTCCATTCACTTTTATCTTTTGTAAAAGCAAAATAGTTTTCCTCAACCAGCCAAACTACTTTTTTATCGGGAATCATTTCAATTGTCTTCATTTTGCTGCGATGACTTTCTCCAAAATGATATGTCCATTCATCATTGAGTTTGTCAGTATTGCCTTCAATATCTTCGCTCCACCAAGCACGAGGGTTATTGACAGCTTTAAAAACTTCAGCTGGTGATTGCTCTACCAAAATGGCTGTTGTGAAATCTTGATTGTTCATTTTGTTTCCTTTTTTGATTTTATTAATTAATTGTTTTTCGTTGTGAGTTACATGAAATACTAAATAATAAAATAAATACCATCGAATCTAAAATTGTTTCGGCATTCCTTTTCCTTCGTTAATAAACCTTACCAGACTGTTTGTAATATGTCCATTCCATCCTTCTTCGCACACATTATAACATTCCATCTCAGGTACTAAGCCGATATGTGTAAAATCAACTTTTGTTTTGTTGTTTTCTTCAGAAAGTTCAAAAACAACTTCGGTGTTATTCCACTCTTTTTTGTCTTTTAACCAGGGCAGGTAACAATCAGTTACTTTCCAAACTAATTTTTTATTCGGTACAATCTCCGTAATTTGAAAATCAACAAAAGTTTCACCCATGGGAACGTGGAACTTATCATGTAACTTTTCTGCTTTTTCCGAAAAGTTTTTTACCCACCACAGATTTATCTGACTGATTTTTTTCATTGCTTCTCCGGCTGAAGCATTAACTGTAACTGTTCTATGATAATTTTTATTTTTCATTTTATTCCTTTCTATTGTTGTTTACTTATAAATACATAATTTAAATCAATGCTGCCATTTGGACATTTCTTCTTTACTTGTTTGTAAGGCGAAAGACCTGGCCTCCCGGTGCCTGAAAATAAAAATGTTCTTTGTCCCAGTATTCAATTTCTTTTATCCCGAATTCCAAAATTTTATTCTTTAATTCTTCAGGGTTTTCCGTCCGAAGTTCCAGCCAGATGGATTTTAAGCAATCTTCATTGCTCAAAGCTGAATCGTTGTAAACAACGCCAAGGAAAAATGTGGTACCAATTTTAAAAACATCAATTTCTTCCGACATCTTGGTAGTCGGACATCCTAATATATTCTGATAAAATTCTCTAATTTGATTTCTTTCTGATGGTCGAACTGTCAACTTTGAATGTTCGCCTAATGATACTTTCATAACTGTTTTCATAGGCTGCCCTCTTGTTTAGTTTTTTATTCCGCTGGATGAACCATGTAACACATTTAACTTTGTTTTGCTCATCTAACAACAGCTTTCATTTGATAAAATTCATAATCATTTATCTTGGTGGCCGGGTCATTTCCTATCAAAGAGTTTAGTTGTTCTTCCTTATCTACTCCAACGATACCAATACCGTAAACACCTTTTGGATCCATCACAGGGCCATATACTACTACTATCCTTTTATCCAAATATTTCTTCCAGTATACAATGTGCCGTTGCATTATGTTTTGTTCTTCTTCTGACATTGTTTGTGCAAAGTCAACCCTTTTAGGAACTAGCTTCAAAAAATAATATTTCTTTTCCATGCTATTTATTTGAATGAAGTCCTATGTTGTTTCCCTCCGTATCTGTTAAAAAAGCCATGTAACCGCTTTGTTCGTCAATTAGCGTTTTAGGCATGGTTACTTTTCCTCCTGCTTTTTCAATTCTATCCAGAATAATCTGCAAATCGGGGTTAGCATTTAGATAAACATATACACCGGTTTTACTTGGTTTGTGTATTTTACTTTGAACCAAGGAGCCACCTACATTGCCTTTTGAACTATTGTAAGGGAACATTGCTAATTTCATTCCCATCATTTCAAGTTCTGTCGTTTCAATTTTAAAGATTGATTCATAAAATTTTTTGGCTCTCTTTATATCAAGAGCTGGAATTTCAAACCAGTTAATTGCATTTACATTTTTGTTCATCTGCGTTTTCCTTGAATTTTAGTTTTGTATTTACACTGTAAATCAAATGAAAAATTGGTTAGAGTGATTGTAAAAATGCGAAATGCTAATGAAGTGTAAGCTTACGGCCAAATTCGTTTAAAACTTCATTAGTAAATTGAAGTGGAGAAAACCCTGTCATCTTTTTGAACTCTTTTGAAAAATGCGCCTGGTCGAAATAATAATTGTTTAGCTCTTCCCTAATTTCATTGTATGATTTCCCGTTTGCCCATTTGCTGTAAAATTTTTGAAACCGGAAGATGCGGGCAATAACTTTTGGCGAGAAGCCCACATGATTTTTAAAAAGCGTTTCAAGGTATCGACGGCTGTAACCTGTCTTTCTTTCCAATTCCGAAATAGATAGTAACCCGTTTGTGCATTTCAAAGCATCAACACAGTATGTAACAATATTATTTTGAAGCTGCCTATTACCAATCATTTCGATCATTTTAGTTTGTATAAATTTTATTTTATCAGGTATATTTTCTATGTTATAAAGTTGTTCTCTTAGTGTTTTGCCAAGCTGTCCTAATAGTTCTTCAATTGTAAAAAGATGATTTGCTGTTTCAATCATGGGTATTCCAAGAACAGGGTAAGCTCCATAAGGAAGAAACTCAATTCCTATAAAACCTGTTTTCTTTTGCGTCGTACTTATGTGCACCGGTATATTCCTATTTCCTGAAAAGTAAATACCTTGTTCCTTGCTTTCACTTGCATGGCCTTCAACAAGCGAGGTAATCGTGTTTTCATAATTGATAATAAGCTTCGGACAACCGTTCGGTGCAGCAAGATTCATATCCCTTAACGGCATCCCAAACTGGCTTTCAAATATCCAGATAGATTTTATATAAGGTATTAATTCGATACAGGGTTTAACAAAATATAATTTCACTTGATTTTGGTGGTTATAAAATTTTAATTCCTATATTATTACTCTGGCAATGTGCTTCCAGGGAAACTCCGGCAAGTATAAATTTCATAACTAAAGATTCCTGTCTTAATGCTGGGATCATCATCCATAATCTTTTTGGTTTGTTCAGGCTCCAGATTAAAGATACCAATGCCACTTACATCGCTGGCATCTGTTACAGGACAAACAATGGGAAGTAATCCTGAATTACTAAGTGCAAAGTTTCTACGCCCGTGTTCCCAAACAATTTTATCTGCCCCAGGGGCTTTTCTTTTAGAGGTAGACTTAAGAATAACGACACAATAATTTTTTGCATTTGCAATCATTTGCTGCATATAGTCATCGCTAATTGCCGCAACTGAAGTTTCGTTGAATGAAGTTTTGGTTTTGTTCTGAAGGTTCATTTTAAACGTTATTGGAGGTAAAATTTTTTGCTGTCTAATATATATCAACCAGCTGAATCGCGCAAGTGGCTATACTAACAAGTATTGTAGGAATTTAATTTCTTTTCTTTTCAGAATAGATCTTTTTATGGGATGCTTTAGCCCGTTTGTTAAATTCAAGAGCAATATTAATCCAATAATCTAAATCTTTCTTTGTTTTAATGCTGTTCTCGTTTACATAAACATACCCTTTGTATTTTTTTCCGCCCATCTCCACTGTCCGGCATCCTTTTTTCTTCACTATAGTATCATGCTGCTCAGGAGCAATGCGGCACATGATTCTATTTTTACTTACACTTATACACATCTTTCCGTTAACCATAAAGGTCAAACCGCTGAACATTTTCTTTTCTTCTACTCTTGGTAAATCTGAAAGAGCAATTCTTATTCTTTGCGCTAATTTTTCGTTGTATGCCATAAATAGGATGCTTTACCTTCTTGAGAAATTTTCAAAACCTAATGTGTCGAAATATATGGTCAGAGAATCAAGTTTGCCATCTTTTATTTTCCATATTTCAGCCACATTAGCATTTATATTTTTGCCGCTTGGAAAAACAAGGTCATAATTCCCAATTACACAAGCTCTGCCTTCTTCTACAATCATTTCTTTTACTCTCATTGAAGTGAATAATTTAGAGAATCTTTTGATGACTTCAATATAAGCTTGTTTCCCAACAACCGGCGTTGTGTTTGTCATGT
>JBJKPP010000180.1:0-12147 GCA_046706145.1 Ignavibacteriaceae bacterium
GTGAATTTGAGTTATCCCTTTATCATTATCGCTCTGCTTCAGGGCAGGAAGTAGATTTCGTAATTGAGAGAAATGACGGCAAGCTGATCGCAGTAGAAGTTAAAGCAACAACCAAAATTGCAGCAGCGGATTTCAAACACATAAAATCTTTTGCAGACGATACCGGAAAAAGATTTTTACGAGGAATCACTTTTTACACAGGTACAGAAATAATTCCGTTTGCAAAAAACTTGCTCGCTTTACCGGTAGATATGCTCTGTCGAGATTAAACGAAGCAAATTGTGCATTATAGGATTAAGGTTTCTAATCTGTTTCCAAAGGAATTGAGAAACTAATTTTAAACGGAAAAGAAATTACAGGGAATGAAATACCTATCGCAAAGCCAGGTAGTGAGAATGTTGTTGAAGTGGTGATGGGGTCCTAAAATAAAGGCATTATTAATTAATTGTCATTGCGATGGAAAATATTTTTTTAACCTATTTTAGCTTTCTTAGAATTTTTCATAACTTAAGAAAATAATTTGCTAGAATAAATAATTATTTTTTATGGGTTCTTTACATTCACATTGTTTTCATATCGTGAATCCAGCGATAGTTCATAAAAACGGCACTATATTAGTGCTCCGCTTTCTTGCGCGATTGATAATTCCTTTTCATTCTTTTTATTGCGCAGCGTAGCATAAAGCAGATTGTGAATGTGAGAACCCTGTTTTTTATGAGTAACTATTTACAAAAAAGCGATACAGAGATTGAAACGGCATTTAAGTCGTTAAAAACGTTTAGTGATGTAGCTACTCTACTGGAAGTAAGTTCCTATAGGCTAAAATATGTTTTGTATATTCAAAAGGATAGATACCACAATTTTTCAATAAAGAAAGCAAACAAAGAAATTAGGGAAATATCTGCTCCGAGCAATGAATTAAAATATGTACAAAAAAGATTAAACGAGGTACTCCAACTAATATACAAGCCCCGCAAATTTGTTTACGGTTTTATTAAAGAAAAGAGTATACTTGACAACGCAAAATCTCACAAAAGGAAAAAATATTTATTAAACATTGATTTAAAAGACTTTTTCCCCTCAATTAATTTTGGTCGGGTGAGAGGGCTTTTTATAAGCAAACCATATAATCTTCCGTCAAACATTGCTACATATTTTGCACAAATCTGTTGCACTGATATTCTGCCTCAGGGTGCTCCCACATCTCCTATTATATCAAACATGATCTGTGCAAAGCTAGATGGTGAAATTAGTAGGCTAGCAACAAAATATAAATGCACCTATTCTAGATTTGCTGATGATATTACAATATCGACTTCAAAAAATATTTTCCCTAAAGAACTTGCTATAATAAATACTACAGGAAAATCAAATGTTGTATTGGGAGACGTATTAGTTTCTACAGTAGAATCTAACGGATTCAATATTAACAAGAATAAAATTACATTTCGCCCCAAAATTAGGAGACAAGAAGTAACTGGTTTAATTGTTAATAAAAAAATAAATATTAAACGAGAATATATTAGACAAATTAGAGCAATGTTACATGCCTGGGAAAAATATGGGGAAAATAATGCAGAAACCGAGTTTTTTAATAAATACAACAAAAAGGACTATCGAAGAAATCCTAAATTTAGAAATATCGTCGTTGGTAGGATCCAGTATGTTGGAGCAATTCGTGGGAAAAACGACCCTATATTTATTAATTTTTGTAAAAAAGCAAACTCAATTGAAAAGGATATTATATCCTATATAGATTACTTTCAAGAGATTACAAACTCTCTTTGGGTATTGGAATCCGATAGTAAATTACAACAAGGAACAGGCTTTGCTCTTAAAGAATATGGAATTATTACATGCGACCATGTAATAAACGATGATACAGTGGCATTTCAAATTGATAAACCTAGCAAAAAATATAAAACCAAAGTTATTAATAGAAACGAAGCCATAGATTTAGCAATAATTGAAGTGGAAAATGCCTCGTTGATACATTTTCTTCAGGACTCAAGTTTAAATATAGAATTGGGGACTGAAATAATCTTGACTGGTTATCCTAATTATCGGATCGGTGATTCCGGTATTTTTAAAAGCGGAAGTATTGCTGGCTTTAGATCGATGTCTGGAATTAGAAGATACCTATTAGATACCTCAATTGTTGCCGGGAATAGTGGAGGTCCTGTGCTGGATAAAAATAATAATGTGATAGGTATAGCTGCTACGGGAGCGGATAGCTTGAATGTTGATAAAACCGAGCACCATAGTGTAATACCAGTAAGCGCCCTCCAATATTTAAAGAAGTAATCTATAAATATCAAAATTTCATTTAAGGATCAAAAATCTTTTTTGTGTTTCTTTTATTTATATCAACAATCTAATAGCAAATTAGTTAATCATGCAAACCAACGTAAAACCCGGCGATATTTTCTTTACACGCGGGCATACAATAATTGACTGGCTTATCAGATTTTGCTCAAGGTCAATCGGGGAAAGCCGGACAATGGTAAATCACGTTGGGGTTGTTGTGGAAGAAGGTTCTCTGCAAACATGCGTTGTTGTAGAAGCGCTCAGTAGAGTAAAGCAGCACAAATTATGGGAGCAATACGGCCCGCCGGATAAAGATTCCGTTGCAATATTCCGTCCGCTCAATTTAACAGAAGAAGAAATAACTTTAATTGTTAACTATGCGAAAAAGCAGGTCGGCAGAAAATACGGTTATTTAAAAATAGTTGCACATTTTCTGGACTGGCTTTGCCTTGGGATTTATTTTTTCAGAAGACTTGCAAACAACGGTAAATACCCAATCTGTTCGTGGCTTGTTGCGTATGCATTTTCAAAAGCCGGAAAGAATTTCGGTGTAGCTCCCGGCGCCGCAGAACCGGATGACATCTGGGATTTTGTCAAAAAGCATAAAGACAAATATGTCGAAGTACTTCCGCTTAAACCATTGAGCTAAGTAGTTTTAGTAGTGTTCTAATTTCAGTATATGCCATACTAAATTCGTTTTGGGATCAAGATTTAAAAATGGTGAGATTCTGGATCAAGTCCAGAATGACAAATAATTATATTTCGAGTTAATAGTGAAATTAGGACAGCATCGAAAGTTTTAGCAATTATATAAAATCACTTAAAATCATTATTTTCTTATCCCACGCTCTAAAAAACGTGGATATAAATGGGAAAAAGGCGCAACTCAAATGCGATTTATTTTCAATATAAATCCCCGGAAGCATGCATTCGCGTACCTGCCAATTGTGGAATACAGGTTTGAAGCCGCTCATAAATCTTTAGAAAACCTGTGAGTCTTATGCTTAATGTATTTATTTCTTGGAGTTCTTGTTTTCTAAATACATTTGATAAAATATGCCGCACATATTTCTCACTCTTTCATCACTATCTTGAGTCATAGCTTCCTTTATTGCGTAAATTCCTCTTGCATCCCCGATTTTAAACAGCGATAATGCCGCAATTATTCTTACATCAGGAGATTGGGCATCGTGCAACTCTGCCATTAAAGGAATCACCGCTCTGCCGCTGCCGCGTTCGCCTAAATAATAAGTTGCGCTAACCTTCAGGCCCAAATTATTTGATTCTACTCCCTTTATATAGTTCTCATCTATTGAGGCATCATTTAGTTTGGACATTACTTTTATGGAATCTTGTCCATAAGCAATGGTGCAACATAAGACAATAAATAAGACCGCACTGGAAACTGTAATGAAGACTTTCATACCTTCTCCTATAATTTTTGATTAATTAAAAATTTTTAAGTGCAGTATTTGCCCGATAGTGAAGTATTGTTATATAGAAATTCATAAAATACTTATCAAAAAGCAAGGAGAACGCTCTAAAATTTGTAAATCTTAGAAGGATTTATATTCGTCTAACGGGGAGCAGGATTTTCCCCTGGGATATGCCTTTGGGCAGAGTTAATTTATCATGTAATTATTGAAGAATTGTAAAATTCGAGTGAGTTTTATGAAGGTTAGGATATCCTCACAATTGTTTTCTTAAAATGAATTTATTGCGCTTTCCAAATCCGGATATGTATCGAAAAGCTGAAGTGTCATTGTATATTGCATCATTGATTCACTAAAATTTACAGGTTTTATTACTTTAAGAACTCCCTTCAACTTTGCGACTCTTTTCTTTATTATTACTAAAACTCCCAAAAACGATGAGTCGATGAACTCGCATTGACTCAAGTCAATTATTAACTTAATATTCATTGAATAGATGTCGGTTTCAAGTTTTGTTCTGAATTCCATGGATTCCTTTAATGTAGCACGAGTGAGGTTTACTGTTTCAACAAGAACATCCTTAATATAAGAGCTATGAAAATCTTCCATTATTTTCTCCTTAGAATATTCCTTCAAGAATGAGTCCATTAAAGGGCTTAAAACAGATGTACTTCTGAAGGAATAATATAATAGTTACTCAATAAATAAGCCAACAAATAACGTTCTAAAATTATCTACTTTTAAATATAAAGTTATCAATTCATCAGAAATCCAAACTCAGTTTCTTAATACAGAAAGTCAGATATATATATTAAGAATCAATCCATTCTTCCTAAAATCAAACGCCACAGATTTCTTCTGCTTTGCGGAGAGACAGGGGTTCTTCCATTGGAATGCCTTTGCAGAACCCCGGGCGGACTTGTGACATAGTCATTACTATGTAACATCCTTAACGGTTTTTCACGAAGTGACCACTTCGCGGCAGAAACGCCGCATTTAAATTATACTATTCTCTTTAAGCCAATTATAACCATCAATGCTCTTGAAAAAATGTTCCCTTTTAATTGCTTCGGTTTTGCTGGTGAAGGATTCTGAATAATGAAGCACCCATGGTCTTTTCGATTTGGTATATTTTGATTTACCCGAATTGTGATAATGAAGCCGTTTAGTTAAATCCGAAGTTGAACCTTTATAATAAGTTCAGTTTTTTAGACTTTTGATTATGTAGGCATAATACATTTGCGGAGAGAGAGGGATTCGAACCCCCGGAGGACTTGCATCCTCAACGGTTTTCAAGACCGCCGCATTCAACCACTCTGCCATCTCTCCAATAAATTATAGAACTTATTTTCCAAAAAAGATTTTAATAACAAGACCGCCGCATTTCCCGCGCTACGGGACACGCAACCTTTATTCAGTTTGCGGGATTCATCCCGTCTTGCGGGGACTCTGCCATCTCTCAGAGAAAGTTTCTCTTTTAGAGACCTCAAAAATAACTATTGTAGTGCTATCAAACAAAAACAAGCCTAACCACTACCCATTCCCAAAAGGAAGGGGTTTTATAAGCCCTTCTTTGTGAGAGGGTTTGGGTGAGGCTGTATGACATTCATTATATAAAAAATTTACTATTTTACCCCGTAAAAAACTTAAGGTTATAAGATGAAAAAAGTTAAAACCATTGCTTTGGTTGCCCATGATAATAGGAAACAGGATCTTATTGAGTGGGCGGAATGGAATTATAATGAATTGGTAAGGCATAAGATTGTTTGTACCGGTACAACTGGAAACTTGGTCGAAAAATCAATTCAGGATAAACTTGGAAAGGAAAAACAGGCAAGCTTCAAAGTGCAGAAATTGAAGTCCGGTCCTTTGGGTGGTGATCAGCAACTTGGTGCAATGATAGCTGAAGGTAAGATTGATGTATTAATTTTTTTCTGGGATCCGATGGAACCCCAGCCTCACGACGTAGATGTGAAAGCTTTGCTGAGAATCTCCGTTTTATACAATATTCCTTCCGCATGCAATAGATCCACTGCGGATTTTATAATCTCTTCTTCTCTTTTGCAGGAGGATTATGTTCCTATTCTAAAAGATTATTCTTCTTATATAAAACGTAATGTAAATATTAATGGAAGTTAAATCTGTTTCTTCTTGAAGTTCAAGTACTAGTTCGTTTTCTTGAAGGGATCGAGATGTTTATGGAAATGTTTAATAAGAAGTTCATAATAAAGTTCTTCGTTTTCTCTTAAACATGCCAATATTTTATCTCTATACAAATATTCTCCATTTTCATTCTTCTCCGTCAGCACTCTCCCGAAAGCTACATGCAGTATTTGTCTTGGGTCATCTATAGACATTAAACCAAGCAATTCTTCTTCTTTATATAATTTTCCATCTTTTACATTATCTACAGAAGCTGAAACATGGTACGTGGCTTTCTCTGTATCATACAGACTCTTTGAAAAGTCTAATATTTCCCTGAATAATCCTGGGTTCTTTATTGCTACTACTTTCAGTGCTTCCAGGTAACTCGTCCCTGCTGTTTTCACATGAACATACCCCTTGTTTATCTGAGCAACTGCTCCATATACAGCAAATTTATCACTGCCGGAATGAATACTTAGTTTATAGAAACCAAAATATTCTGTTATTTGAATGTGCTTCAGGTACTCCTTCTTAAATAACTCGATATCTCCCTTGTAGTCTATCCCCTTTTCAAATCCGCCTACAAACCGGGGGGCCAGGCTTACAAACTCAACTTTTAACCTTTTTAACTCATTAACTATAAAATAATGTTCAAATGGAGTTGTAACCGTATCTGTTTCATCTATTGAAACTTCTACCTCATAACTTCCTTTTTCAAAATTTCCACTAAGAAAATCGAACAACTTCTTTATGTGTAAAAATGCCCTAGAATATTTTATGGCCGCATTTACTACGTTTTTTTCCTCTGCATGAATCTCGAATCCCTTACTAATTTCTATATCTTTCTTTGTGTAGCGATTTTTTATTTCATCAGGATTATCACGGAGTTCCTTCCACGGCAGCGTATTAAACTTCTCCACGGCTTTTTCATTGCTCAATTTTTCAACGCCCTGAAAAATATAATCACTGGGGTCGAAGGTAAAGGTTTTATATCCTGCTTTATACATTCTATCTATATCCTGTTCAGTTTTCAGGTGGTCGGCATCTGCCCCCCATTTACCCTTATAACCTTCCTGGAATACAGCCCATACTGCTGCATCCATAACTTCATCTGCGGTTCTGTGAGTTCTTGTTAGTTCTCGTATAGATTGCTGGGCAAACACAGGGATAAAATCAGAACCCTTCAGAGAACGAACATGTCCGGGATTTGCTACTCCCAGCCTGTCACCAAAACCATACGAGTTTACTAACCCTGTTATGGCAGGATTAGTGAAAATGAATAATTTCTGTAGCTCTTTTACATTCTTATGGCTCATCGAACATTTTTTTATACAAAGATTCTCTTCAAACAAACTTTCCTTAATAACTCTGCCCTCAAACCCACTGGTTAAAGGTTCTTGCTGCTTAAAACAGAGAATGAATAAACCTTTAAAATTCTTCTCTTGTCCTATAAAAAATAATGTTTCCTTGTATTTGTTGAGCGAATTTGGATAGGTGTTGATAGAAACCTTATCACCTAATTTTAACAGTGAAAGATTTTTATCTCCTATCGAACCGAGATATTTTTCTTTTATTTCATCGATTTTCATGTTAACACCGTAATGAATTGATAATAACTAACCTTAATGATGTGTTCTTCAAAACGAGCTATTTTCTCATTGAGAAGAACACATCATTAAAAATAATATTGTGCGGGGTACTATTTTTAGATTTTTGCGGGTTCCATTTTAGGAACTAACAAATGGAAAATTAATAAAGCAACCAGATAAGCAAAGCCACAGACAATGAAAAGCACCAAATATTGACCGGTGATTTGGATTATGAATCCAGCTGCAGTAGATATCAGCATTCCGCCTATAGCTCCTGCCATGCCACCTAGACCTACAACAGAAGCTACAGCTTTTTTAGGAAACATATCAGATGCTGTGGTAAAGATATTAGCTGACCAACCTTGATGTGCTGCTGCTGCTATTCCTATTAATATAACCGCCCACCATTCAGGTACAGTGGAAGCAAAAATTATTGGTACAACCAGCAAGGCGCAAATTAACATCACAACTTTTCTTCCCTTATTTATGCTCCACCCTCTTTTTATAAACGCTCCGGAGAGCCATCCTCCATAAATACTGCCGACGGTTGTCATACTGTAAATTACGACTAGCGGTAAACCCAGATGAGCAAGATCCAGATGGTAACGGTCATTTAGAAACTTCGGCAGCCAGTATAAATAAAACCACCAAATTGGATCAGTTAGGAATTTACCAATAAGAAATGCCCATGCTTGTCTATATTTAAGCAGACTAAGCCATGGCATTTTAACCGATTCTTCTTCGGGTGGATCGCTATTTATATACGCAAGTTCCTCCTTTGAAACCTTTTTGTGCTTTTCAGGAACATCATATATCCATACCCAAAGAACAATCCAAATTAATCCAAGCAAAGCAGTAAATATAAATGCTTCCTGCCAGCCCCAAGTAAGAGTCAACCATGGAACTACAATAGGAGCAACTATAGCTCCTATGTTAGCACCTGAATTGAACAAGCCGGTTGATAATGCTCTTTCTTTCTTTGGAAACCATTCCGCAGTTGATTTGATTGCAGCAGGAAAGTTTCCCGATTCACCTAAACCAAGAGAAAATCTGGCAAGGCCAAACTCAAATGCTGTTGCAGCCAAAGCATGGGCAGCAGCGGCTATAGTCCATACAATGATGGAAACCAGGTAACCTATCTTGGTTCCCATTTTATCAATGAACCTTCCAAACAGGACTAAACCAATTGCATATGCAGCTTGAAATGCAGTAACAATGTATCCGTAATCTATATCATTAAAGCCGATATCTTTCTGTAAAGTAGGAGCAAGAATACCTATTACCTGTCTATCAATGTAATTGATAGTTGTTGCAAAGAATAATAGGGCACATATAGTCCACCTGTACGTGCCTATTTTTGCCCCTCCATTACCTGGGAGGATTTGTGAAGGCCCATGGCTTTGTTTGTTAAGATTGTCCATTGATTTACTCTGTATTTATAACTGAAAGGCCGTTAAAGGTTTTTCTTAAAAAATATAAAAATCAATTTATAAAAAAATTGATTAAATGTTATTATTATAATGACTGGGAAGTGCTTTTTAAATCCGATTTTTGCATTACTCACACACCAGATTTTTCTTTTAAGGAATAGAATACTGGTTGGCTGACAATCATAAATCTTATTGCAACAACTTAAGGAGGCTATTGTACGTCTTGCCAACCAACCAGAGTAAATCAACTTACTTCATAAGAATCATTTTTTTCATTGAAACATTAGAACCAGATTTTAGTCTGTAAAAGTAAATGCCTGAAGCTAGGTTTGAAGCATTAAAGCTTACTTCATGATAACCTGCCTGCATATTTGCAGAAATCAAGCTTGCAACTTTTTGTCCTAAAACATTATACACAGATAGTTGAGTGAAACCTGGTTTAGTGATGGTGAATGAAATCTTTGTTGTAGGATTAAACGGATTCGGATAATTCTGATTCAATGTAAACTGTGTTGGAGCTGCAACAGATGTTTCCTTCACCCCAGTAATTAGCCACTGAGCTTTCTCACTCGGGAACCAGTTCAAATCTCCGGCCGGAAATCCACCGATTGCTCCTGTATAAGCAGGGCTTGAAGTTAGATATGCACAATTTAATGTATCTATCCAAAAACCTAGTGGCTTGCGATTCATATCATCTTGCGGCCACTGCCAGCAAGTACATGGAGTATTCTTTGTTTTGTCTCCACCGGTTGGGCTTACATACCAGCGCATTAAGTTTGTCATTAGTGGCTGTATAGTTTGTAACATAGGATCAGAAATCTTAGTAAATGCAGTTACAGAATCAGCACCAATGTAGCTATTTATATGCCACGAAAGAGGTGAACCAACAGTAATAGGTTCGGCAGTATGAGCATCAAAGTATGCCTGCCCGGAATCGGAAACAGCATAATAGTTATTGCTTATATCCCAATGGGTTGTATCAGTAGGAGTACAAAATATCCATGACATCCTATTTGTTCCATCAGGATAATACTCCTGTGCATCTGCCCATTCAACTTTTCTTGTCGCATCGGTAGAATCTTCGCCTGCAGCAAATGCATCCTTGAATAAATTATTAGTAATAATAACTTTACTTCCAACATTACCTAAATTTATCAATCCGTGAAAACCCATGCCATTATAAATAGTGTTATGGTCTATAAGAGTATACATAATGTTACCGGTACCCGCAGATGGATCACCAAAATTATAGTGGCGGATCACACGGTCTTGGTAATTTGTAATAGTATTATTTTGAAAAATAAGTGTATCCAGTGATGCGGTGCGTAAATCAATTCCCTTTCCGGCACCAAAATTTGAAGTACTCAATGCACCTAGGTTAGTAAAAATAGTATTTGTTACTACAATTTTATGAGCGGACGCTTCTGTTCGTATTACCTGTCCGGCAGTATTTGAAAAAATACAGCTGTCAAGTATAATGTCCGAACCTTCATTATCTGTTCTAATCATACCACCCTGAATATTATTGAAATTAGTATCAACAGGTTCAAAATAACCACTGAGAGCAATACCCTTCATCACAATATTACCACCTCTTAACCTTACAAAATATCCTGGAGGATTTTGCGGGGTTGAACCTGTACCAGTAGGATATAAATAAACAATTGCCTTCTGGGTATTAGATGATTCTAATCTTAATGTAGATGCGCTATCCACATAAAATGTTTGTTGGCAGATATAAAGGCCACCACCATCAAGTTGGTAAACACGGTTAGGTAAAATACCATGATTAGCTGTAGTATCGGCCTCAATCTGAGTCATCAGCTCGGTGCTGGCAGTGCCATCATATGGCAGAAGTCTTAATACATTTTGTCCAAAAGTAAATCCTGACAAAATTATACTAAGTATAAAACAAAGTTGAACGTAGTGTTTTCGGAACATTGTACCTCCTGTTTTTTATTGATTAATCTTATTAGTTAAAATAGAATTCAGCAGTTTCATCGAATTATATTTACTGTAATGTAAATGCACATTTCCTATTGATTTCTTTGATTTATAATTTTCATAAATCAATCCAAACCCCAAAATCCCCTGTTATCCCGTAATTCTGTGTCGTATTCGGAATTTCATAATTATTAACTCTGTTATCTATTAGATTTTCATCTTTATGGTTGGTTAAGTTATTTACATCGAGTATTAAAGAAATATTGTCAGTTATTTTCTGTTTTAATGACAAGTCAACCCGGTTGTAACCGGCAACCACATTGTCACCCCTTCCAGTTGGTGAAAAAGAGGAAAAATAATCTGATTGATGAAACAACGAGACTCTCCCCGAAAAACCGTCTATATCATATCCCAAAGATATATTGCCGAAAAACTTAGGCTGGTCTTCCAAAGGCTCTTTGTATACAGTTGCATGTGTAGTATAGTTTGGAAATGGAATTCCACCAATAATACTATATGTAGTATCCGTCTGTGAACCAATTAAATATGTTTCCGATCGTACAATAGATAAGTTATAACTCAACACTATATTTTTAAGTAGGCCAGGCAGATAAGTAAAATTGATTTGATGATCTAATTCAAACCCCCATACCTTTGTGGGACCCGGTGAATTATAGGGAACAGTAAGCTGGTAGGTGCCACTCTGTAAACTTCTTGTAGCAAGTCCAATCTGATCAAATATAACATTTCCAGAAGTATTAATTTGGTTCAGCATGTGGTACATGTTTTTTATTTCTTTATAAAAAGCAGAAATGGTGAATAACCCGATTTTATTCCCAAAGAATGAAGTGTTGATTTCATAATTCCAGGCTTCGGCTGTTTTTAATATCGGATTCCCAGTTATTAATTGTTTATTTCCACTTACTGAAGCAGGACGCCATGCAAAGTACGTGTCTAATCTCATATTAAAATTTGGGCGGGCCAAAGCCTTATAAGCGGCAAGACGAATACTCATGAAGTCTGTAGGTTTTATCCTCAGATTAAAGTTCGGCATTACTTCTGTCTGAGTAAATGTAGATGTTGTATCTCTTATGGGTAGTGTTATATATGGAAAACCACCGGCTACTGTCTTTGAATATGTATTCTTATAATGATTGTTTTCCTGCTCTACCCTAACCCCAGCAATAAAAGTGATATCTTGTCCAAAATTAAAGGTGTTCATTACATAACCTGCAGAGACAGCTTCTGTAATATCATAATAATATGCTTGAAAGGTAGGATCATTATTATACTCATACG
>JBJKPP010000181.1:0-5811 GCA_046706145.1 Ignavibacteriaceae bacterium
GTTTGCTACTTTAGGCTGTTCTGTAAATCCGTCCGAACTGTTTACAAAAACTGTTAATTTGATAATTCTTTCAATTTTATCCAGATTTCCAACTGTTCCTTTCACAGCGGCTAAACAGTTTAAAGCACAAATTTCTGCAGCTTTTTTTGCATCTTCCATTTCTAAGTCTTTACCAACTTTCCCTGTATACCTCAATTCTCCTTTTACCATAGGAATCTGACCAGCTGTGTAAACTAAACTATTGCTTTTTATTGCAGGAATATAGGCAGCTACAGGCGTTGGCGTTTCTGGAAGTTCAAATCCTAATTCCTTTATTTTTTCTTCTATCATTCTATCTCCTTTTAAAAAATAAAATTTTATGTTAAGTTAGAAATTCTTTCAAATAAAACACAAGGAAATGGGTAATGGTCGAGGATAATTTTAAGGAATTAGTGGGAATAGTAAAAAAACTTCGTTTAGAATGTCCATGGGATAGAGAACAAACTAATGATTCCATAAAAGCTGCCACCATTGAGGAGGCTTACGAAGTTGTTGAAGCTATAGATGAAAAAGATTTTCAAGAATTAAAAATAGAACTTGGAGATCTGCTTCTACATGTAATTTTCCATTCTGTCATTGCAGAGGGAGAGAATCAATTTAAGCTAGATGATGTTATTGATTCCATCAAAGAAAAACTAATTAGAAGACACCCGCACGTTTTCGGAGATATTGAAGTTTCAGGATCAGAAGAGGTAAAAAAGAATTGGGAAGCCATAAAATTAAGTGAGGGAAGAAATTCAGTTTTGGATGGTGTTCCATCAAGTCTGCCGGCGTTACAAAGTGCGTATAGATTACAAGAGAAGGCATCGAAAGTTGGGTTTGATTGGAATAACAAAGACGACATCTGGAAAAAAGTGATTGAAGAAATAGAAGAAATGCACGAGGCCGAAGAACGAAAAAGTAAAGAGGGAAAAGTAAAAAATGTAACTGGTGCCAATTTGGAAGGTGAAATAGGCGATGTTTTTTTCGCGTTGGTAAATTATTCCAGATTTCTTGGAATAAACCCTGAAAATGCTCTTCGATTAACTAACAAAAAATTTACAAAGAGATTTAATTTTGTGGAAGATAAAATAAATAACACGGGGAAGAAAATTCATGAATCAAATCTAGAAGAGATGGATAAATATTGGAATGAAAGTAAAAGATTTTTCAGATAATTAATTATTAGACAAGTTATTATGTTTTTCGTATGCGTCAATTATATCTTTAACAAGTCTGTGTCTTACAACGTCTGTCTTATCAAAATAAACAAAGCCGACTCCATTAATATCTTTTAGAATTTCTCTCGCCTGTACAAGACCGCTCATTGTTTTGGGAGGCAAATCTATTTGAGTTATGTCACCAGTAATAATTGCTTTGGAATTAGCCCCTAAACGGGTTAAAAACATTTTCATTTGCATGCCGGTAGCATTTTGGGCTTCGTCCAAAATAACATATGCACTGTTTAAGGTTCTGCCGCGCATATAAGCAAGAGGAACTATTTCAACAATTCTTTTTTCGATATAACTTCTTAGTTTTTCGGAAGGCATCATATCATTTAGTGCGTCATAAAGGGGTCTGAGGTAAGGATCTATTTTTTCTCTGAAGTCGCCTGGCAAAAATCCAAGACTTTCCCCTGCTTCAACTGCTGGCCTTGCTAAAACAATTCTATTTACAATTCCTTTTGTTAATGCTGATACAGCAATTGCTACGGCTAAATATGTTTTACCGGTTCCTGCCGGACCAATAGCAAAACAAATATCATTTTTCTTTGCGACTTCAAAATATCTATTCTGCCCAGCGGTTTTAGCTTTTATAACATCGTTCTTCGTATATAAAACAATAGAATCATATTCTTTTTCAGTAATAATCTCTGTTCCTTGAACAGTCAGATCTAATATTGTTTCTACATCGGAGGGTTTAAGAGAACCATTAGTATTTAAGACATAAACCATTTCTTTAAACACTTTTTCGACAAGCTCAACTTCTTCCGGCACTCCTTTAATTACTACATTCTCTCCCCGGACTGTTATAGATGTGTTAAATCTGTCTTCCAAGAGTTTTAGGTTGGTATCGCTGAAACCAAGCAAACTCATCATATCAACATTTTCTAAGGTAAGTCTTTTCTCAAGTACAGTCATAACCTTGTGCATATTTAAACAGAAAAACCCTCATCATTTAATATGATAAGGGTTTTTCAAATAAAAAGCGATCACGAAAGCTAACGATTCTTATTGAACCGGAGCAGGTTTGTAATTTGCTTTGATTTTTTCGTATTTAGCTTTTTGTTCGTCTGTTAGAGGTGGAATTGTAAATACTTGTTTCGGGTAAATTAAATTCGGATCTTTAATTTTATCTCTGTTAGCCTTGTAAATTACCGGCCATGCAAAACCATTGCCATAGTGTTGTTTTTTCTTCGCAATGTTCCAGAGATTGTCGCCCTTAACAACTTCATAATTAATTTCTTTTGGAGCTTCAACCCATGCATCGAGAGCACTTTGCATTTGGTTGTGAACTTCATCATAAAACTCTGGAAGAGCGCTTATTTTGTTTGATTTCAAAGCATCCAGATCTTTTTGTCTGTCAGCTTTTGGACCTTCTTGTCTGGATATTTTTCCATTCAATTCAGCCACTGCTCTTCTAAAATTGTCAACGTCAGCTTTGGTAGCACCGACCATTGAATACATTTCATTTACACAATCATCATAGCTTTGCATTGATGATTTTTGTGAATTCAAATTGTTAATATCAGCCTTCAAGGAAGAGTCTTCTGCCTGCAAATTAGTTTTCAGTGTGGTAAGACTATCCATTGCGGCTTTCCATTGGTCAGATGTCATTTCTTCTTTTTCCTGCCCAAAGGTATTTAAAGAAAAGAAGAGAACGACGGTAAGAATACCGATTAAATATTTAATTAGCTTCATTTAAAATTTCCTCCAATTTCTTAAAAATGTTTAAATTTTCAGACATTTTTATTACATGCTACCCATTTTATCTAGGTTTGCTTTTGTCTCTTCTTTATCTTTATTGCATTGTTGAAGTTTAGCGTTCATATCAGCAATATCTTTTTGTAGCTGGGCTTTCTGGTCTTTTAGCTGATCTGTTTGAGACTGCAAAGAGCTGACATCACTCTTCAATGTGTTAAGCTGAGCCATCTCTTCGTCACTCACACCGCCGCAACCACTAATTAGAGCTGTTGCACCAGCAAAGAGAACTACAGTGACAGCTATTTTTACATATTTTGATATGCTCATAGTGTTACCTCCACTTTATGTTTGGTTTGTTGATTGTTAATATAATTAAAATAACCAAAATATTCGCAAACTATTATTCTTTAAATTTGTTTATTATAAGGCTTTATAAAAACAAAGGGCATGTAAAATTACCCTACTTATATAATGATTTCATTCGCTAATAGCAAGTTAAGTATTTATTAAAACAATTCATTTGAGCCAAAATACACGTTCAAATTATTCTCTTTTCAACAAAGCTGGTATAGGAGTTTCCCGCAATTATTATGTGATCTTCAACCGGAATCCCAATTATCTTCCCGCTTTCTACCATTTTACGAGTCACGGCTATATCTTCCCTGCTTGGCTCTAAGTTTCCGCTTGGATGATTATGAATAAGAATTATACTCTTCGAGTTATTGTCTATCGCCGTTCTGAACACCTCTCTAGGATGTACAATGCTTGAATCCAAATTGCCGATAGAGATTGTTTCATACTTAATAATTTTCTTGAAGTTATTCAAGCAAATCACCATAAATTTTTCTTTAACCTCGTCTCTTAACAAAGGAATAAATATATCAGCTACCTTTTGCGGAGAAGTGACGCTTTCATCAAATAACCACTTAGATTTTGATTGTATTCTTCTACTTAATTCGAAAGCCGCAAGTAAAGTTGCTGCTTTATCTTTCCCAATTCCTTCTACCTTTTTCAAATTTGCCAGCGATACCGAGGCAAGCATTGAAAGGTTATTGTATTTATTGATTATTTCCTGTGCTACCATTAAAACGGACTTACCTTTTTTCCCTGTTCTTATAAGAATTGCTAAAAGTTCGGCGTCTGTTAAATGTTCTGCGCCTTTTTCAAGCAGTTTCTCCCTGGGCCTGTCTTCTTCAGGCAGCGTTTTAAGATTAAAAATTATTATCCTCTATTGATTTGTTCTCAATTTAAATCTATCAACAAGGTCAAACTTACCATTGTTGTAACGTATTATATTTAAATAATTATTTATGTGACTCTTATCAAAAGAAATGTTGTTATGAAACCCGACACTTGTAATACCGGATTCCATTTTCTGAATCACATCTTCCCTTGTGTTCCCACTGTTTCTTAAAACCGTTAGTAAATATTTAGCTGTATCATAACCATATAATACATTTCTGTTAACATCCATATTTGTTTTAGCAGAAAAATTACTGCTGAACTCGGAAAAATCTCTTCCACCGTAATCAATAAAACTGTCTGACGTGAATAATAGGTGGTTGCTAATATCTGATGATGCTTCGAGTCCTTTTGAATATAACCAATCTTGATTGCCGAAAATTGGAATTTCAAGTGAGTCCTGCACAAGCTGTGACAAAATTGCAGGAGCGTCAACTTTATCAGACAATGGCAAATATAATCCTTGTAACGTATCTCTAAAAGCTGCTATTTTTGAAAAAGAACTATCTAAAACAAATGTGTTGCTTTTGTAGGTGGAAGTAGTAAATATCGTTCCTCCATCATTAGTAAATTCATTAATAAAATTCGATGCAATAATCGGAGAATATCCGGTAGTGGCATCATAAACTCCGACTCTTCTAAGGTTAAGAACATAGTAAACATAATTTGCCATTAGTTTTCCTCTAAAAGAAAAAGGAGGATTGGCCTGAAAAAAGTATGGGCTTCTTGCTGTAAGATCATCGTCTGTTGCAGTTGGAGAAATAATCGGGATTTTTAAATCCTTAAAATCATCAATCGCTATTCTCACTTCATTACTAAAAATCGGTCCAATTATAGCTTTAATTGAGGGATTGGTTTGAAACTCTTCTTTAATTTCCTCTATCTTGTTTTGGTCAAACTGAGTATCTCTGATTATTATACCAATTTTATTACTTTCTCTTACGGAGTTGAATTGATCTACCGCATATTTTATCCCTTCTAAAATTTCTTTTGAAGCAGTCAGAGCATTCTGAGGTACATCGGCCCCACTTAATGGAAGAAGAATACCAATTATCTTAGTGTCAGGTGAGAAATTTTCATTACTAATTCTATTCAGAATATTCTCAGCTTTAGTTTTTTCTTTCGATTGAGGAAATTCCTTAATTAAATCTGTAAGATACTTTTTAGCAGATGTTAAATTCGATTCTTTAACTTTAAGTTCGGATAATATTAAAAGAATAGTTGGTTTTATTTTAGGATTTGTTGTTGAATCAAAACGGTTTTCAACTTCATAAGAGCTCAGATGATGATATGCAATTTTTTCAGCAGTTTTTTTACTATAATTAAAATAATAAGATGAGTCCGTTGATTCTGCTAGTTTGATCAGTGTAACGAAAGAATTATCATATTTCTTTTCTTGTAGATAACAATCAGCTAAACTTAGCTTTGCTTCATCAATATAATTGCTATTAGGAAATTGTACTAAAAAATTAGTAAGAATTGAATCGGCTTGCTGGAATTGTTCCAGTTTCATATCTGACTTGGCTAAAAAGATGTACGCAATTGTTGTTTTAGAATTAAACTCCGAACCAATAATCTTTTTGAAAAGGCTGTAAGCAAGGTCGTAGTTGCCAGAATTATATTCCTG
>JBJKPP010000182.1:0-5354 GCA_046706145.1 Ignavibacteriaceae bacterium
GGTAATAATTTTTCGTCTTTTGCAGATATTTCAATTTCTTCCTTTCCTTCTTCGCAATTCTCTATGATTGTTTCTTCCATCCATTTAAGATAACGTTCATCTTTTTGCTCATTCAACTTTTGGAGAGTCTCATCAAATACCTTATCTAAAACGTTCTGCTTAAAACGAAGTAATTCTTTCCTTGCTTCTAAACTTGCCTGCGAAACCTTCTTCATAGCTTCTCTTTCAGAAAGTATTTGCTCATTCTTTATAAAAAGTTCTGCTTGTTCTTTACTTTCTTTCGAAGTTCTCTCTATAATCTCATCAACCTCTTTACGAGCATTGCTTAGAATATCATCGGCTTTTTGTTGAGCTTCCTTCTCTATACTTTTTAACAGGGCTTCCAACGCCATTAGACTTTTACTCCAAATAGTATGAAAATAGATGCTAACAATCCGAGTACAGCATAAAATTCCACAAATACACCCATGACGAGTGACTTTCCTGATTCTTCAGGTCTCTTCGCAGTTAACCCAATTCCAGCCGCACAAACTTTTCCCTGCCAAATCGCAGAAAGACCAGCAATTCCCACCGGAATGCCGGCTATTAGTAGAGCAAGACCTTGGGAAATTGTCAGTGAAATTGGAGAGCCGGTAATTATTCCGATTTTTTGAATTATTAAGAAGCCAATCACAAATCCATAAATTCCCTGGGTTCCCGGCAAGGCTAAAAGAACAAGAAACCTTCCGAAATTTTTCGGATTCTCAATCATAGCGCCTGAAGCAGCCTGCCCAACAAGTCCAATCCCAAGTGCCGATGATATTCCCGGAATAGTAACTGCTATAGCAGTCCCAACAATTGCGAAGACTAAACCGTAATCCATAGTATCTCCTCTAATTATTAATTTTTGTGTACTTTAATTTCATATTAAACGGCTGGAAAGATTCACCTCCGCCTTCATAAAATTTTCCAAAAAATTCTACGAATTGTAAACGCGTTGTATGAATAAATCCACCAAGTGAATTAATAATAATGTTCATTAGGTGACCGGCAATTAAAATTATCGGGAGAAGGACATAACCCAATATTGGAACATTAAAGGCAAGTGTTGCGATAAAATTTACAACTTGTGCAATCACAGCCGTCGCAATTCCAAGTGCAAATAGTCGTGCGTATGAAAGAATATCTCCCAATAAACCGGTGACAGAATAAAGTGAAAAAACCCCTTGTCCAATTCTACCTGCAAGTTTTTCTGACGACCTGCCGGCAAATATTAAAATCACTAACCCGCTGATAATCAATAATGCATAACTTATATATGATAACAATGGCAGGTCAAAAGCAAAAGATAAACCAAGAAAAACTATTCCCAATAAAATTGATATAAATGGAGCCTGGTCTAACAAGGCATCAGATAAATTACCATTTTTTATACTGTAGATTAATTTTATCGTTATTCCAAAACCCACATGAATTATTCCCAACACCAAAGTAAAAATTAAAAAGGCCATTTGATTTTTGAGCGGGTCAATAAGAATTACATTTCTTAAAAATTTTAGCGGTGCAGGAAAATCAACAAATGAAATACCGAAAAATCCTCCGGTAAGAAATCCGACAACTGCTGTTCCAATTCCAGAATAAAAAAGTATTTTAACTAATTTGTGACTGCTCTCAGACTGAAATTGGAGTTTTTTAAGTGCAAAAAAAGTGACCGCTGCCAGAAATATTCCGTAGCCCGCATCAGTAAGGCAAATTCCAAAAAAGAGGATGAAGAAAGCACTGAGAAAAGGTGTTGGGTCAATTTCCCAATATTTGGGTCTACTATATAGGTCGCTAACAAATTCAAAAGGTTTAATATTTGTTGAATTATCATATTCTACCGGCGGATTATCATCAGGGTCAGGGTCAGTATAAAATAAATCCGTAACGATTGAAACTTTATTAATAAGAACCTGTAAAAAAAGAATATCTTTTGCCCTAATCCATCCGCTTATTAAAGTTGTGTAACTGCTGTGCAGGAGATTCGTTTCTTCTTTTACTCGTTCAAGCTGAGTTGACCAAAAATCAAATACTTGATGAAGCACCGGAAGATTTTCAGCCAAAAGATTTTGTTTTCCCTTGATTACTTCGATTTTTTCAAATATCGAACTAGTTTCAGTAGTTAGTCTTTCGACATTTTCGTCAGCGGTTCCACTTAGACCTAGAAAATCTAAAATATCTAAATGCAAATTCTCGGCTTTCTCCAAAAACTGTTTCTTTTTCTCCATTCTTCCTGTAACTGAAATAACCGTATCGCGTCCTGCATTATTAATGATACTAATACAGCTCTCTTCTTCTAAATATGATTCGATTTCCGAAATAGTCTTGGCTGGTTCTTTTTCTCTAATAACGGCAAGAAAAGTAAATGTTTTCTTTGTATCTGTATATTGCTCAAGAGGGATTAGTAACTTTATAGTATAATTCAAACTTGCTTTGAGAATTTTCTTCTGTTCAAGCAGATTTTTAAGGTTATTTTTTTCTTCTTCAAGTTCCTTAGCTTCGCTAAGAATTCCCGAATAGTCGAAATCAGATAAGCTTTCAAATTCTTCTAACTTAATAATATCCTTTCCCTGCACAAGTTCTTTAATAAAGCCTTTATCTTTTTGCACATTTTCCAGATGGTCAATAATCCATTTAATATCAGTAACACGTTTTTCTAATTCAGCAATTTCAGCTTTATTATCCGCAGCATTATTATGTTGAAACAGAGAATTATATTCTTCAGGCAGCATCTTTTTTTGCGAGACAATTTGCACCACTTCTTTCTGCTGAAGCAATTTCAATAATTTTTGTTTGTTCTTGGGAAGAACTACCAAATAAATCTTCTTTAACGCTGCAACCGACATTATTTTATCACGCTCGAGATTATGAAATTAACCGCTTCGTTTTTTTGGGCTTCTGATATTTCTCGGAGTTTATCTAATTCTGCATTCGTCCGTTCCTCAATCTTCTTTATTTCTTCCTCGGCCCTGTAGATATCTCGTTCCTTATTTCTGACCGCTACTTTCCTAGCTTTTTCAATTTCATCTTTCCTAATCCTTTCACTTTCTTGCCAAGCTTTCTCAATTAATTTATTTGCTTCCTCTTCGGCATGAGTAATCATTTCTTCAGCTAGTTTCTCTGAATTTTTTATCTGCGAAAATGAAGATTCAATCGGCATTTTTTCCTTTTAGCTTAAATTTTATTTAGAGCTTTATGAATCAACCTCTTTCTTCCCATCATACATGATTTAGAAAAGAGACCCCAGGCAATATCCGTAAAAGTTATAATGCCAACTACTTTCTTATGGTCAACCACTGGCAGCTTTGTAACGCAGTGGGCACGCATCAAGGCCCCTGCTTCCATTATACCGGTGTCCGGAAGAACCGTTCTGACTTTTGAAGTCATTATTTCTTTTGCAGGAATATCCATCATATCAAGCAGTCTTTCTTCGAAAGTTTCCATATTTGGCATCATATATTCGCCCCTAATAAGTTCTTCTTGGGTCGGAAGAACTTTGCGAATAATATCACTATATGTGACAATACCTTCTAGTTCGTTTTTATCATTGACCACTATTAAGTCATCAAGATGAAAGCGAAGCATTAATTCTTGAACTTCGCATAAAGCAGTTTCTGGCTTGATGGTCAAAATGCGAGAATTCATTAAGTCTGATACTTTCATGATTCTCTCCTTTTGAAATTAAAAAATTATTACCAACCTATTACACAAAAGCATGTGCGAAGATTTCTACATTTATTGAGAATAGAATTATTTATCAGCAAGGATCAAAATCAATTTATCTTCTTAATTAAAACAAGTTTAGCTTGCGCTAAGAAAGTTCCCGTAAAAGCAGTAGTATCCGCTGATACTTTTATTATCCTACCCTCCCCGGCCTAGAACAGCCTACTTCAAGAACGCATATATTATGCCTATTAGCAGAATTGGCTTTTTTTGCAGTTTTAACATAGGTCGAACAAGTAGGTTAGATGTTTTTTCCCATCTTTGAGAAGAGAATTTTAAAGGTTTGAGAAAAACTAAAAAATAAATGACAACACACGGCCTAAAAATACTGAAAACCTCTCCGCGTAACTTTATGTTTCCTTCATGTAAATCTTTGTTATAGGATATTTGAATTCACATGGAATTCCATATAGAGTTGTTACTCAAAACAATTGAGCTTATAGAATAATAGATACTATCAACTCAGTTCAGCCTTTTGACCGCTTTTACGCTAACATCATATTTATGTGTGAACTCATTTTTATGCACATCAAGGTCCACACTTACTCCTGTTTTATGTAATCTATAAGCAGCAGCAGAAAGTGTATCTGAACCAAAACCATTAGAAATAGAATTTAAAATAAATTTGTCTATTTCTGATTGTGCTTCTTTATTGCTGTCATAAGCTTGATAGGATTCTGCCTGGTAAACTCCATCTGCATCAGAAACGAAAATCATTCTACTGCCAGTCTGTTGATAAAACATACAAACCATAGCGGGATTGCTGTCGTCCTTATGTAATGGAGCCCCATATTTTTTGATAACATCAGCCTGGCTCTTTCCTATCATGTAATGAACGTTCAGGTCCTGAGCATTAGTTGAAACAGGAAATAGAATTATCAAAAAGAATAAAGTGACAAAAAATCTTAGCAATTTCATAGTCCGCCCCTTTCAAATAAATATTTCTAACTGCTATATTTTTATTGAAGGTAAAAAGAATTGTTATTATTGGGAGTATTAAAAAAGTAATTTGAACTGCGGGTAAAATGTATAACCAACTGTACATTTTTAGCTCCCCAAAGCAAAAAATCACACTAAAATTTAATAAATCTTCCGAAGGTAAACAATTGAAAATAGCGCCTATAAGATAAACACGTATTTAGAATGATTTCATAATACTTTTTAAAAAAATCCCCGGCAGTTTTAAATTTCTACCGGGGTGTTTTTAGTTAATTATCTTAAGCTATGTATTTATCTTGCTCTTCTTCCTTTTGGTCCAGTTCCATCACAAATACCAGAAGTACCACCAGGTCCATAGCCGGTTCCATCTTGAGGACCTATTTGATTATTTCCTGTACCGTTACCCGGACCCCAGCCAAAGCCATTCTGATTCGTTTGACCTAAACTTGTTCTATGCATCCAAGTTTTTCCAAAATGATTTGCATTATCATATTGGCGATTCCATTTATATGAATTCATGGTCTGATTGCTAGGCCCTGAGCGGCTACCAAGTTGACGCATAAATTTTTGTCCGGTTCCATCCATCGGTCTTACATAATCAGGGTCAACACAATTGGGAATTCCATCACCGTCGGAATCAATAAGCCTTGGCCCAGGAGAATTTCCATTTTGCT
>JBJKPP010000183.1:0-5295 GCA_046706145.1 Ignavibacteriaceae bacterium
TTAGATAATCAAGGAAATCACTCTTGAAACCGACCTGGTTTAAATGATTTATTGCATCGGCTTCAAATCTAAAATTTTCGATCATATCAAGGAGATTTTCAAGACCGGCAAATATTGTATAACCCGAACCGAAAGGATTTTTTCTAAAGAAATAATCGAAACTGGCGCTTAAATTTTGTCGGCCATCAAGGAAATATCCCTGAGCCATTGTTAATTCATAATGATCGGTAAATAATCCGGAGTATTTGTTGTTCAGTATCATTTTCCTCTTATCTTTTCTTCAAAACTAATATAAAGCATTTATTTCTATTTTGAAACATTATGCAAAGTGACATTGGTTCCCCATTTATAGATTTAACCAATCTGATTTTGACTATTTTCTGATCCGGATAGCCAGTAGGAATGATATTTGGGAAATTAGATGCTGAAAAAGATTTAATTAAGCACATAACCCCCTCTGATCAGAATCTCTTCTGGCTCAAAAACAGTCTTAACATAGCTAGCTATTGACCACCTATTGGCCTGCTATTGGCCTATAAATACCTTTAAAAAAGGATCTAAGCCCCATATCTTTTCTAACATTACCTTTCTTGCCTGATAAATTGACTGTCAGAATTTAGCATATGACAGGTGCCGGAGAATAAATCTCGGGATTATGCATCTATATTAATAAACTTATCGTACACAAAAGTTTGGAGATTGCTTCTTAAAACCCCCAAAGTTGCACAGTTTGGCATCCACTAGGTCTAAAACAATGAATTTGAATTTGCGAGAGACTTAAACTGCGGTTCTTTTATTAAAAATTATTAAATCTTATATTATATGCTTTAACAATGCGCTTATTTACTTAAAATAAGCTTCTGGGGAATAATTTTTGATCTTTTGTAAGAGGTAATTTGGTAACTGACGAAACTGAAGAATTACTGGCCGAAGCATATGAGCATTTGAAGCATGGACGCTTCAGGATGGCTCTGACAACCTCACGTAATATTTACGAGCAAAAGCCCGGTGACTATAATGCGCTTCTGTGTTTCGCATGGGCTACGCTTGAAAACGGAGACCCGGCTCACGCTCTTGAATTAGCTAATCTGGCTGTCGAAATAAGCAATGACAACGTAAATTCCCGTTTATATCGTGGATATTTGTTGATGAGAATGAGCGTTTATGATGGCGCGTTATCGGATTTAGATTATGCAATTTCAAGCAAACCGGAACTATTATCTTGGGCTCATTTAAATAAAGCCCGTACACTTGCCGGTATGAACCGATTTTTTGAAGCGCTTGAAGAAATTGGAAAAGCATCTACTGCTGATCCAGAAGAAAACTCCAAAATAACTAAAGTAAAGGAATTTTTGAGAAGATCTCTTGGCCACGGAGAAGGCTTTCTCAGAGGAATTATACATGATGAAAAATCATTGATTGAAGAAGCAGAGGATGCTGTTAGGGAAAAGGAATACTGGTTTTCTCTCTGGGCCGCAGGAAATATTCTTGAAAACTCACGGCAGAAAAAAGATTATCCCAAGGCAAAGTTAATTGAACTTGAATCTTTGCTTGGAATGTTCCAGGTTATCCCGGCATTCCGTAAAGCAAAAGAATTGGCAAATGATTTCAAAGACAACGAACAATTCCAAAATATCTACCAGAGAATATTAAAATATTTCCCTGAGGAACAACTAATTACAAGCGTAGAGGAACCGATCCATTCTCCGGGTGGCAGAACTGACACTGAAATTTACAACAATAAATTTTTTAAAGTACATTATGCCAGAACATATGACCTTATTGAAAATATAAGAAGTGGAAGAAGGACTTATCTTTTACAGTTTAGCGAAGAGACAGTCACCTACGTAGGTATCGAGATCGTTTTTGAAAATCCATTCTATAACCAGAAGGATGAAAACATAAGTGGAACAGCTATCTGGTATCAAAATAATAAAGAAGTTGGAAGACACCGCTTTAATATTGAAATGGAGAAAAGCTGGAAGACAGTTGAGTTTGTTCAGAGTTGGGGAACAGATACATCCGGATTTTGGAGCAGAGGTCAGGCAAAAGTGGATATATATCTCGATAATAACATTGTCTGCTCACGATGGTTTCTCATTGGACATTCGGAGGTTGTGAACTTTGAAGAAATTGAAAAACTTGACGGCATCGAACTATATGAAAAACCCCTGACAGATCAGTCACAATTCATAAAACAGGCTTCGCTTGCTGGTCATGATTCTGAATCGCTTGAAGACCTATTAGCTAACTTAAATGTTTTTATCGGACTGGATAGCGTTAAACAATCAATGCAGGACTTTGTTGCATATCTGAAATTTATAAAAGAAAGGGAAAAACTAGGACTAAAAACTGAAGACAGCCTTTCGGTGCACAGCATATTCTTAGGTAATCCCGGTACAGGCAAAACAACAATCGCAAGGTTACTCGGGAAAATTTTCAAAGCGATGGGACTTTTGAAAAACGGTCACGTAATTGAAGTTGACAGAAGTGGACTTATTGGACAGTATATCGGTGAAACAGCTCAAAAGACTGATAAAGTAATTTCTGAAGCACTAGGGGGAATTCTCTTTATTGATGAAGCCTATACATTAAAGAAACAGGGAAATCAGCAGGACTTTGGACAGGAGGCAATTGATATTCTCTTAAAAAGAATGGAAGACCATAAAGGCAAATTTGTCGTCATTTGTGCCGGTTATCCTGCTGAAATGAATAATTTCATTAATTCCAATCCTGGATTGAAATCAAGATTTACACATTATTTTAATTTTGATGACTATAGCCCGCATGATCTTATCGAAATATTTAAGCTTATTTCACATAAAGAGGAATACATATTAAGAACTGAGGCTATCGAATTACTTAAAAAACATCTGACCGTTTTATATAGAAACAGAGACAGTTCTTTTGGAAACGCGCGTCTTATCAGAAATTATTTTAATGAAGTAAAAATGCAGCTAAGCAAGCGATATTTGAAATTAAAGAAAGATCAGCGTTCAAAAGAAGCGATGATGACAATAACTGATGAGGATATTAGAGCTATAATTGAAGGATCAACTCTCAAAGAAGTTAGATTTGGAATAGATGATGAAGCGCTTCAAAAAGCCCTCGATAAATTAGATTCTCTTATCGGTCTGCAAAATGTAAAAAATGAAGTGCAACAAATAATAAAACTTGCCAGGCTGTTTACTGAACAGGGCGAAAGATTAAGAGAAAAGTTTGATCAGCATTTTGTATTTCTTGGGGGACCGGGAACCGGAAAGACGACTGTTGCAAGGATATTTTCCGAAATCTATTCAGCGCTTGGTATTTTATCAAAAGGTCATCTTGTAGAAGCCGATAGATCTTCTCTGGTATCCGGTTATGTTGGTCAGACTGCTCAGAAAACAACGGATATGATAGAGAAAGCAATTGGTGGTACTCTCCTGATTGATGAAGCCTATTCATTAATTAAAAAGGGAGAAACTAACGGGGCCGATTTTGGTAAAGAAGCTATCGACACTTTATTGAAACGCATGGAAGATGACAGAGGTAACTTTCTTGTTATAACTACAGGTTACATTGAGGAAATGAACGACTTCCTCAGTAGTAACCCTGGAATAAAATCAAGATTTACTAGAGAAATAGTATTTGAAGACTATAATCCGGAAGAGTTGCTTGACATTACAAAAAAATATATAGCCCGAAAAAGCTTTGTATTTAATAGTGATGTGGAAGTACTAATTAAAAAGTATTACAATGAAATTTACAGAACAAGGGATAAAAGCTTTGGCAATGCAAGGCTTGTAAGAAACCTGGTTGATAATATGCTTAAAAATCAGCTTTTAAGAATAGCAGAAATTTCACCTGAAGAAAGAAATCCAGGTATAATGAAGAAAATAATGATCAAAGATGTCGAGCCTTTGATAAAACTCAGGAAGGAAAAAGACCCTGTTTCGGTAGAAGGAAATCCTGAGCTTCTTGATGAATATATTACTGAGCTAAATGAACTGGCAGGATTAAATTCAGTTAAGCAATCTGTGGAAAAGCTGGTAAGCAGCCTGAAGGTTGCAAAACTTCGAAAGGAAAGGGGCCTTAAGGTAATGCCCAGAAATCTCCATTCTGTCTTTTTGGGAAATCCGGGAACAGGCAAAACAACTATAGCCCGGCTCTTAAGCAAAATCTATAAGGAAATGGGAATAATCGAAAAAGGTCATCTTATAGAGGTTGACAGAACTGGCCTGGTAGCTGGATATGTAGGGCAAACGGCAGTTAAAACTGAGAGAGTAATTGAGAACGCAATAGGAGGTACACTGTTTATCGATGAAGCCTATTCGCTGGCAAGAGGTAGTAATGATTTTGGTCAGGAAGCAATCGATACTCTGATTAAAAGAATGGAAGATTATGCAGGCAAATTCATTGTAATAGTTGCTGGTTATACCGGTGAGATGAAGGATTTTATAAATTCTAATCCTGGTTTACAGTCCAGGTTCACAAACTTTTTCAATTTCGATGATTATACACCAAGACAGATGCTGGAAATTGCTCTTGTAATTAGCACAAAGGCAGGATATACTCTTGATGAAGGAGCCTGGCAGTTGCTGCTTGAAATATTCACAAAACTTTATCAGGTTCGCGACAAAAGCTTTGGCAATGCCAGGACAGTTAGGAACATTTTATACAAGGCTATTTCAAATCAGGAAGATAGAATTCTTACTTTGGCTAACCCTACAAATGAAGAATTAAGTACAATTGCCTTTGAAGATGTAGAAAAGATAAACTATACCGAATTTCAATAATAATTGGCCCATCTTAGATCTACTCCTAAATAATCAAATCGCATTTTAATCGAGGATAAAATTATTCTATATAAAGAAATTCGTCTCAAATACTAATAATACTAGCGGAGAATAAAGGCATGCCTGCGAAAGAATTAACTGGGAATCAAAATGAAAATTGATAACTTAATTGAATACCACGCACTGCATCATATTGAAGCTTTGGCAAATTTTGTGCAGTTGCTGCACTTTGAACAGTAAAATCATGTAAGAATAAAATGTCTATCTGGCTGTATAACCATAGAACCGAAAATGAAATCATAGAAATATTTTTCCATCTGTTTGACTGGTAATATGAGTCCCGATTACTTGCAATTACTGCAGGATTAGTAGCACTGACATAATCATTAAATTTACTGTTTGAATCAAGAATAAAATAAATTGTTGCGGCCAGTGAGACAGAACTGAGTGTTGTAAGTATAGTACCTTTTGTTTTTTCTCCAAGATACAGATGCCCCCAGCCAGGTATAACCAGAGA
>JBJKPP010000184.1:0-2789 GCA_046706145.1 Ignavibacteriaceae bacterium
CAAGAACTCAAAAGTAAAAAAGATAAGCCTATAGTTTTGCAGATAGGCTTTGAGTCTCTCTATAACTATGCGAGAATTCCAGGTGCAATTTATGCTGGACCAGCACGCAGCCAGGATGGTATTAAGCTTTTAAAAACCGAGGCTGAAAAACTAAAAAAAGATCAAAACATCGTGCTATACTGCGGCTGTTGTATGTGGCAGGAATGTCCAAACGTCCGCCCAGCTTTTGAGACAATGAAAAAGTTAGGTTTCAAAAACACAAAGGTTCTTTACATACCCGATTCTTTTAACGCCGACTGGATGTATAAAGGTTATCCTGTTGCTAAAGGAAACAAGTAAAGGGAATATTCCTTAAATAGAAGATATTGAAAATGTTTTTCCTTATTACGAGTATTGAGATGATGCGTCGTATCGTCTTTATTTCATCAAAAAGATTTTTCATAATAAGTGCAGATGTGTTGTATATTTGATAACATTGTATAACATTTTTCTGAAAACAGAGGCACAATCTTATGGAAATTCAATTCATCGGCGCTGCAAGAGAAGTAACAGGCTCACAGCATCTCTTAACAATTAATGGGAAGAAAATCCTGCTCGACTGCGGTTCATTTCAAGGTCACAGAAAAGAGGCTTTCGAGAAAAACCGGAACTTTCCTTATGATCCAAAAGAAATCGACTATCTCCTTCTTTCTCATGCACACATAGATCACTGCGGAAATATTCCTCACCTCGTGAAGCAAGGATTTCACGGACACATTTATACCACATCCGCCACTGTTGATTTATGCAAAATTATGTTGATGGATTCTGCATTCTTAATTGAAAAAGATATAGAAATAGTAAACAGATGGAGATCAAAAAAAGGAAAAAATCTTTTTGAACCTCTTTATACAATTGATGATGTTGAACAGGCAATGCAGCATTTTATCGGGGTTCAATATAATAAGGAAATCGAGCTATTCCCAGGTGTAAAAGTCACTTACAGAGATGCAGGTCATATTCTTGGCTCTGCAGGTATAGTGCTGGAATTTGAACAACGAGGTAAAAATATTCGCCTGGGCTTTAGCGGAGATATCGGAAGACCGGATATGCCTATTCTTAGAAACCCTGATATACTCAGGGAACTTGATGTTCTAATAATGGAAAGCACTTATGGAAACCGGCTTCATCCGGAATCTGACCAGGCGGAAGAAGAATTAGCCGAAACAATAAGAGAAGCCATTGAATCCGGCGGGAAAATTATTATTCCCGCATTCGCTGTTGAAAGAACCCAAACCTTAGTTTATATGATTCATAAACTTTGGGATCAGGGAAGAATTCCTTCTTTCAAGACTTATGTTGATTCGCCATTGGCACTAAAAGCAACAGATATTTTCCGGCTTCATCCGGAATGTTTTGATAGAGAAACTTACAGTTTATTTCTTCAAGAAAAGGAAGATCCATTTGGATTTGAAAAACTCGTTTACACAAGAAGTGTTGATGATTCAAAAGCTTTAAATGATATAAAAGATCCTTGCGTCATAATTTCAGCTTCAGGAATGGCTGAAGGCGGCAGAATTCTTCACCATCTTCAGAACAATTTGGGCAACCATAAAAATTTAATTCTCTTTGTAGGATATGCCGCAGAAAATACTCTGGCAAGAAAAATAATTGATGGAGAGAAAGTTGTTAAAATATTCGGAGAGGAAACAAAAGTAAAGGCCAAAATAAAAAAGATGGATTACTTCAGTGGTCATGCTGACCAAAAAGGTCTTTTGAATTATGTAGATTTGAATCCCGCAAATGCTTTAAAAAACCTGTTCCTCGTTCACGGTGAGTCTGATCAATCATTACCCCTACTGGAAAAGATAAAGAGTAAAGGATATAAAAACGCAAATTATCCTGCTCCAGGCAGTGTTTTTGAGATTTAGTCAATGTCCAAACACTAAAATTAGCGTGAAACTCTTCCCCCCGGTTTTGATCATAATCTAAATATTGGAACTATCCTATCTATTTTTAAGTAATAATTGTGATTCTACAAATTTTATCCCGATTAAAATCGGGATTATGATTTTTAATGGAATAAATGTGATATTTTAACTAATGAAAACTAAACGGAATTAAATAAAATGAAAAAACTATATGCATATTCAATAGCATTTATATTCATTTTTGTTATCTTAATTGGAATACAAACCGGAAATTCACAAACACGAAAGAAAGTAAAGAAAATGAATACGAACGAAACTGCTAAACTAGATACTGCCACATTTGGAGAAGGATGTTTCTGGTGTACGGAAGCAATTTTTCAGAGATTAAAAGGAGTCGTTTCCGTAACTGCTGGATATTCTGGAGGAACTGTTCCCAATCCGAGTTATGAACAAGTATGCACGGGAGAAACCGGACATGCAGAAGTTTCCCAAATTGTTTTTGATCCGAGAGAAATGTCTTTTGTTGAACTTCTCAGAGTTTTCTGGAGTACACACGATCCAACAACTTTAAACAGACAAGGTGCCGATGTCGGAACTCAATACCGTTCTGTAATTTTTTATCATAACGAAGCTCAAAAGGAAGCAGCCGAACATTATAAAAAGGAATTGGATAAATCGAAGGTTTTTGACAAACCTGTAGTTACACAGATAGAACCTTTTAAAGTTTTCTATAAGGCAGAAAATTATCATCAAAATTATTACAACAATAATCCAAACAAACCTTATTGTTCTTTAGTTATTACACCAAAAGTAGAAAAGTTCGAGAAGATTTTTAAAAACGATCTAAAAGCTAACGTTAAGAATTGAATCTCACGTAAT
>JBJKPP010000185.1:0-3214 GCA_046706145.1 Ignavibacteriaceae bacterium
TTTGAAATTGCTGCACTTAGTGAATCTTCAAAGCAAGTTGGGGGAGACTATTACGACATTATAGAACTGGATGATAATAATTTTTGTATCGCAATTGGCGACGTTTCCGGAAAAGGGGTCCCTGCTGCTCTTCTAATGGCTAACCTGCAGGCATTCTTAAAAACTACTTGCAGACAGGGAATGGAACTAGAAGAAGCAACAGCAGTTATTAACGACCTTGTTTCCGAGAATATCACAGATGGTAAATTCATAACTTTCTTTTGGAGTCTCTTTGAAAATGAACATAAAAAATTAACTTATGTAAATGCTGGTCACAATTATCCACTGTTCATTCGCGATGGTAGGATTTCAAAACTTGACAAAGGGGGAATGATTTTCGGCGTGATGAAAACTTTTATACCCTACATTTCTGAAAGTATTGACTTAAAGAAAGATGATGTCATTGTTCTTTTCACCGATGGGGTTACGGAGGCAATGGACAAAAATGAAGAGGAATTCACGGATGAAAGATTAGAGGCCCTATCATTACAAGTTTCTGATAAATCGGCAAATGAGGTTCTAAATACAATTCATAGTGAGCTAAAGAAATTTACCGTTGGTACAGTCCAATCTGATGATATTACGATAGTAGTAATTAAAGTCAAATAAAGACTAAAATGGGAAACTAACCCAGATGAGCAAGCTTAAAGAATTTTTTCTAAGGAATAGACAGTATTTTATTATAGGTATTTCTACTGTCTTAATTGTTACTGCCTTAGTAAATGTTTATTTCACCTTACAAGTTAAAGTTACTTCAAATGACGAATGTTTATGGGTACCCAAAGATATGGGCAAGGACAGCACTGTAATTTATTTTAGTTCTGTTAAGAAAGATGGCGTCGCCTGGAATGCTGGAATCAGAGATAGTGACCAACTGATTGCTATCAATGGAACTCGATTAAGCAATACAATGCAAGCCCAGGGAATACTAAATAAGGTCAATGAAGGAGAATATGCCAATTATACAGTTGAAAGGGATGGGAAACTTTTTAAAACTAAAGTCTATATAAAGAAACTCGTAAATATTTTTAACTTTTCTATCGCTTTACTCGGGTTCTTCTGGATGGTTATAGGATTTGTTGTTCTGCTTGCTAAACCTGAAGGTTTTACACAGAAGCTTTTTTATGGTCTTGGGGTGACCACAGTTTTATTTATGACCAGAATTTGGCTCCCTGATTCAATTACAGGAGAGATGATTCGTAGCAATCCCATTGGTTACGGGGTTTCAGCCTATTTCTTCCTCATGGGGAGTGTTTTTCTACCGTTCTTGCTAATGTATTTCTTCTGGAGTTTCCCGAAGCCATTTAATTTCTTAGAGAAAAAGTGGGTTAAAACACTCATATTTGTGCTTCCAGCAATAATATTCATAGTCTATTATGTGGCTTTTATTTTAATTTTATTCAAAATTAATCTATCTGTGGTTTTCAAAAGCCTTGACAACTGGACTATCTTTATGGGGATAAGTAACATTATTGCCTGGGTCTCACTATTGATAAGTTATTTTAAACTGAATTCAAAAGAAGAACGCAAAAAGGTTTTCATTATATTAATCGCTTATACTATTGGCATAGTGTCATTCATATACACTGCAACAGTGGCACCCGCAATTTCTGATACTGTTTTTAATTCACCGGAGTATTACACACCGGTAATTTTAATAGTGCTTATTCCACTTGCTTTTGCTTACTCCATATTTAAATACCAGTTAATGGACGTAAGTGTAGTTGTTAAGAATACGATTGTTTATGGTACGGCAACAGTTGCGCTTGCGGCAATTTATTTCTTTGTAATATACATAATAGGGCAGGGTATAAGCAGTGCAATTGGGACTCAGTACAAAGAATTAATTGCCGGAATATTTTTTGTCTTTTTTGCATTAATTTTCCAATCGACAAAAAACAGGTTCCAGGATTTCATTACCCAGAAATTTTATCCCGAACAGTTTGCTTATCAAAAAGTTCTTCTGAAATTCAGTAACGATATACCGACTATAGTTGGTAGAGAAAATATTTTGGATTCGATGCGCGAAACATTCATAAATTCGCTGCGAATAAACACGTTTGGCATTTTGTTAAAAAATGGTGAGGAAGGAACTTTTAATTTGGTAAGAAGTGAGGGCATAAAAAATAAAACTCTTGCGGTCACAAAATCTCATATAAACAACTTTGTGAAGGAAAAACTTGTAATTTCCAACACGGCGGTGATAGAGCGAGAAGATTTTGTAAATATTTTTCCTGAACAGGCTGTCTCTTTGGTTGACGAGAAAGTGTTTACAATAATTCCCATGATAATTAGCAACAAACCTATAGGCATGTTGCTGTTCGGTTTAAAACATTCGGGTTCACAATTCGCAGGAAAAGATATAGAACTTCTATCCGCGGCAGCAAACCAGTCAGCTGTCGCAATAGAAAATGCTAGGCTTTATAATTCTGAAGTTGAAAAATTGAAACTTGAGCAGGATTTAACTTTAGCCAGAAAAATTCAAGAAGGTCTTTTACCGGAAGAAATTCCTCAATTTGACAAATTGGATATTTCGGGCAAGATGATTCCAGCTATGCAGGTCGGAGGAGATTACTTCGATATTATAAAATTGTCGGATAAAAAATTATTTATTGTTGTCGCTGACGTTTCAGGGAAAGGATTGTCTGCCTCTTTGTATATGACCAAAGTTCAAACTATTGTTCAATATCTTTGCAATGGTGAGAAGTCCCCCAAAGATATTTTAGTTGAGATAAATAAAAGACTATATGATGCCTTTGATAAAAACTCTTTTGTAACTATGGCAATAGCTTTGTTTGATTTGGAAAACATGACCGTAAAGTTCAGCAGAGCCGGTCACATGCCGATCATAGAAGCTAAGGGAGAAGAGGTTTGCCTTCACAAATCCAGGGGGCTTGGTATTGGTTTAGAAAAAGGTGGAATATTCAATAGAACTTTAGTTGAAGAGGAACTACCTATTCAGGCTGACCAGATTTTTGTATTCTACTCTGACGGCGTTACAGAAGCCATGAATTTTAGAAATGATTTGTTTGGCGAAGATAATTTAATAAGCTTATTAAAGAATCAACAATCTACTTCTGCATCTCAAATTGAATCCAACCTGTTACGTGAAATATCTTTATTTAGAGGGAAAGCTAAACAGAATGATGATGTAACCCTGGTTATTGTTAAAGTT
>JBJKPP010000186.1:0-3996 GCA_046706145.1 Ignavibacteriaceae bacterium
AGATGAACCCCAAAGAATAATAGCCCAATAAGCCAAATAGTATTAAAAATATTTACTTGTTTTAAAACTTCTTCACCAGTAATTGATGCAAGCGCTAATGGAAGTGCAAAGACAGCAACGCCCAAAATTACCGCATGAATTATTCTAAATATCATACACAAACCAGACATTGAATGATCCTTGTACAACTCATAAAGAGCCCATGCAACAAGGACATCGCATACAACAGTTACTAGAAAAGCGAGAATTCCAATTCTCACAAAGAAGTGATTATGCTGAATAGTATTTAGAGGATCACTAAGCAATGATTGAATTACAAAAAAATTTGCAAAAATAGCTGCGAAGAAAATAATGAAGTAGCTGACACCCACAATTAAAGATAACTTTCTGGGTTTTATTGTTCCCTTCATTTGTAAGTCTCCTTATTGATATTTCACTTATCTTTTTCAGCTAGTCTTCCAGATGACAGTGCAACGGCTTCATAAAAATTATTTGCCGGAATTGTGCAAAATTCGTCTTCACATTGAACAGATGAGTAATACAGCTACCCACTATGGCTCAGATAAGGTATTTTTAAAGGTTATCAAAAAGTGGATGGATAAATTTAACTAGCCTACCCATAAGCTAAAAAGAATTTAGCCCAAAACGACATAACAAGCAACTAAAATTTGAGAGATTATATCTTTCACATACATCCGTTTTTGATGATATCGGTTTAATAAATTGTTTTTTATCAGAATTCCGATCCGGTGTCGTTCTAATTCAATTAATGTTTTAACTCTTAAACACTCAATCAAGAGGTTCTACCCTGCCTCTTGCCCTTGCAAGCTTTTTACCGATACCAAAGAGTAAAACCTTCTTCTCTCCCCGAGTGGAATGCTTTTTTTATTGTTTTTATAATCGAGTATTAGAATAATCTGACAAACAATCTCCTTTTCCTTTTCTCCGAAGAAGAAACCACTCAAACTGGAATTGACATATACAAACCGCAAAAAACTATGTGAGTTGTGATATTTTCTCTCCTCATGCGAATAATAATAGTAAATAAAATAAATGCTTATTTAGCCAGGTGATACGTGAAAAAAATATTTTTTTTATTAATGATGTTCACAATTTTCTTTTCTAAATCAGTTCTATCACAAACCGATGCCGGTAATGATTTGAAAAAGGATAGCACTGAAATTACGAAGAAGGCGCTTCAGCTAATCAATACACCTGTTCCACAATTTGATTCGTCCGGTTCAATTAAGATAGATACTACCCTTCTGAGAGAGCAATTCAAGCAAGTGTTTGAAAGTCAGCCGTACAGGTTCTTAATGCGAGACGGAAAATATCTTTATGCACAGAAATTCCCCAAAGAATCAAATTTAACTATTATTGTTCTGCACGGTGTATTAAGCAATAGTCTTGAAATGAACTTTGTTTCCGGAATGCTACGTAAAACTCTAAATGCCGAAGTCTATGCACTGGATTTGCGGGGACACGGAAAATCGGACGGAAAACCGGGGGATGTTGATTATATAGGGCAGTATGAAGACGACCTGGAAGATGTAATAAATAGTATTCGCAAAGAAAGAGCGGACGAAAAAATAATTCTTGCCGGGCATTCCATGGGTGGAGGGATCGAGCTTCGTTTCGCACTGAAAAAGGATCATCCCGGAGTGGATGGCTATCTGCTCTTTGCCCCTTTACTGGGACAAAATACACCTACTTTCAGAAAAAACCAGGATGATGCGGATACTTCGGCAAAAAACAATCAACCATTTATGAAAATTGATTTTCCAAGAATTATCGGACTGAAAATGTTAAACTCAATTGGAGTGCGAAAATATAATTATCTTCCGGTACTATTTTTCAATCTACCTAAAGAAGTACCTTTAAATAGGTACAGCTACCGCAGCGATATGAGCATGGCTCCCGATGATTATAAAGCCGGTTTACATGCAATTAAGAAGCCCCTTTTTGTTCTTGTTGGGTCAAATGATGAAGTATTCGACGCAGCAGCTTTTGTTACTGCAATTAGAAAATATAGTGAAGGCAAAGTCGTAATATTAAAAAATCAAACTCACAACGGGATTATACATACGAAAGAGGAATTGCCCTTGATAAGGAACTGGGCCGAAGAAAATGGACTTATGGGCGAAAAGTAATAACCATGGGCCATAAAATGAATTCTGAGGAATTTATGAAAGTTCTTGAAGACAATATGGGAATAATATACAAGATAGTGAATTCATATTGTAAGCAGGAAGAGGACAGAAAAGATCTTACCCAGGAAATTATTATCCAGTTATGGCGCTCTTTCGATAAGTATGATAATCGGTATAAGTATTCAACGTGGATATATAGGATAGCACTGAACGTCTCGATCTCCTTTTACCGGAAAGGTAAGCGAAGAAGAGAAATTTCTCATCCTCTTCCCGAAAATATCCTAACATCTGTTAAATATGAAGAAGATAATGAATCTATGTATCTTTTTGAACTTCTGCAAAAATTCATTTCTGAACTTAGAGAGCTTGACCGCGCTTTAATGATACTTTATTTGGAAGAGAGAAGTCATAAGGAAATTTCGGAAATTCTAGGAATCTCTGAAAGCAACGTGGCCACTAAGATTAGCAGGATAAAAAATAAATTGAAACAAAAATTTTTAGAAGTTAAACAGGAATAAATTCAATGGAAGAAAAAGAACTCTTAAGTTTATGGAAAAGTTATGACGCAAAAATTGACGAATCACTCCGGTTAAATAAAAAACTGCTGCATGAAATATTGACCCGGAAAGCTCAATCTGCGCTTCAATCGCTCGCAAGGTTCAAACGCAGAGGTATTATAGCTGCTATAATATATTTGATTCTTTTGGGAGTTGTCTTATCGTATGCAATTATGCATTACTCCACAGCCGCGAATTATTTTATTTTTTCTATTGGCGCAATCTTTCTCATTAACATAAAGGCCTTATACGATTACATTAAGCATTTAAGCTGGATTAATGAGATTGATTACGACGGCAGCGTAATTGAAATACAGTCCCGCCTGGTAAAGCTAAAACTATCTATTTTTGCACATAGCCGGGTTATTGTTTTACAGCTACCCTTCTGGACCACGTTTATTTTAAGTGACAAATGGTTTCCACAATCTGTTGGCTGGGGATATATTGTCTTTCAAATAGGATTAACATCTCTATTCACTTTTGCTGCCATTTGGCTTTATAAGAATCAAACAATTGAAAATGCCAATAAAATGTGGTTTAAGTTTCTAATTGCCGGATCAGGCGGTAAATCTTTGATGAAGGCAATTGATTTGTACAAGGAGCTCGAAGAATATAATACTTGAAGAATTTCGTTGCGATGTCCATTCTAAAGAGTAAATCCTTCTTACTTCTCCGGAAACCAGAGATTGATTGCTACGCGAGAATACTTTTTATTTTTCAAACTTTATAATTTTGACTTCCATTTTACTAGGGTAATGTAAGTTATAATTGATCCCTTCAAAATATTAATAATTAGCTTGGTAATAGCTAAATGGTATAGAAAAACAGTAAGTTTCAAAATGTAGGTAAAAATTGAGGTTAATAGAACTGAAGCATGTCAGATTATGCTTAGTTTGAAGAGAACACAAGTCAACCGGCAATTTTTAGAAGAAACACGGCTGATAACTTATTACATGTATATTAGTCTTTCCCTTTCAAACCATTCACTATCTCCCTAAAACTCTCTAATCCTGATTCCAGATTCTCAACGATTTCTTGAGCTAGTGTGTCAGGATCCGGAAGGTTGTCCATGTCTGCAAGACTATCATGCTTCAACCAAAAGATATCTAGATTGGTTTTGTCTCTTGCGGCTATTTCATCGTAAGTGAATTTCTTGAAGCGCTCTGTTTCTTTTCTCTTGAATCTATTCTGTGGATTGTAGCACTTCACAAAATCTTGGAGGTCTTCATATTTCATTTGCTGGGTTTTTAATGTGAAGTGTTCATTGGTTCTGAAATCATAAATCCAGA
>JBJKPP010000187.1:0-14054 GCA_046706145.1 Ignavibacteriaceae bacterium
CAAGATTACTCAATAAACAGAGAACTGCTCAGGCTGCTCTGGATATGGTTAGACGTGCGTTATTAGGTATTCCGTTCGATGATTAGACTTTTTGTTGCCCTACATATTCCTGACGAGATAAGAACAAAGATAATAGATATTAGAAAGCAAATTTTGCCTGAAGGCAAAAATCTCCGATGGGAACCAAAAGAGAAAATTCATATTACTCTAAAGTTTATTGGTGATGTTGAAAATAAAAAAGTTGATGATATTAAATCAGTTATATCTTTTGCTGAGAATTACAAAAAGATTGAGTTAAGCTTAACAAAATTCGGACTGTTTTTTAACAGGCATATCCCTAAGATTTTATGGGTGGGGTTAAGTGAAAATGAGAATCTTATAAATCTTGTAAATGAGTTAAACTTAAAGCTGAAAGGAATTGATATTCCAGTTGAGAGTAGGAAATTCAAATCTCATCTAACACTTTTAAGAATTAAAAATAATTTCCCAGAAAGCTTGATTGATAAGTTTGAAAACTTTAATATACCCGAAACATCGTTTGTGTGTGATACAATCTCATTAATGGAGAGTAGATTGTATCCTACAGGTTCGGAGTATTCAACTATTAAAAACTATGAACTAAAATGAAATGGAGGAGTGATGGCTTCTGACAAGGACCAGAAAATTAAGATAATCGAAGACACAATTGCCAATATTGAAAAGACCTATGGAAAAGGTGCAATTATGAAATTGGGCGATGGAGTAATCAATCAAATTGCATCAATTCCAACCGGCGCTCTTTCTCTCGATTATGCGCTCGGGATAGGAGGAATTCCTAGGGGACGTGTTACAGAGGTTTACGGGCCGGAGTCCAGCGGTAAAACTACTCTCTGTCTTCACGTAATTGCAGAAGCACAAAAAGCCGGCGGGATGGCCGCATTTATTGATGCCGAACATGCTCTGGATGTTAATTATGCCAAAAAGCTTGGTGTTGATACTTCGAATTTGCTGCTTTCACAGCCGGATTTCGGAGAACAGGCTTTGGAAATAACAGACACTTTAGTTAGAAGCAACGCTCTTGATATTATCGTTATAGACTCAGTTGCTGCTTTAGTTCCCAGATCCGAAATTGAAGGAGAAATGGGAGATGCAACAATGGCGGTTCAGGCAAGGTTGATGTCCCAGGCTCTCCGGAAATTAACCGGCGCAATCTCAAAATCCAAAACAGCAGTCATATTTATTAATCAGTTGAGAAGCAAAATCGGCATAATGTTTGGAAATCCTGAGACAACAACAGGCGGAAACGCTCTTAAATTTTATGCTTCCCTTAGATTGGACATTAGAAGAATTGCTGCAATAAAAGAAGGTTCCGATGTAATTGGTAATAGAACAAGAGTTAAAATTGTAAAGAGCAAAGTTGCACCTCCATTTAAGGAAGTTGAATTTGACATACTTTACAACGAAGGAATAAGCAAAGCGGGAGACTTATTGGATTTTGGAGTAAATCTTGGAATTATAAAAAAGAGCGGGGCCTGGTTCACTTATGGAGAAGATAGATTTCAGGGCAGGGAACAATTTAGACAGAAACTAATGGAAGACAAACAGATATATTCAAATTTGGAAAAGGAAATTAAATCTAAATTGCAAATGCCAGGTAAAGAAGAACCAGCAGAAAGTGAAAAATCGACATCGAAGGAAAAGAAATCTTCCAAATGATAAAATTATGTAATGAAAATAGTAAGAATTGAGAAAAAGGGAACTAGTAAAGTTGAATTAGTCTTTGATGACGGGCAAATCTTAATCCTGTCTTACGAAATATTTCTAAAAAATGGCTTAAGGAAAAACGATGATGTTTCTGAAAGCCATTTTTTGTTTTTGAACAAAGAAAACGAAAAATATCTGATTAAGCAAAAAGCTTATAATTATTTGGCAAGAAGATTACACTCAGAAAAAGAACTCAAGCTGAAATTATTAAAAGGCAAATTTGATAAAGAGTTAATTGATGAAGTAATTGGAGTAATGAACTCTTCAAATTATTTAGATGATGAGGAATTTGCTAGAGAATTTATAAATGAAAAAAAGAAAAAATCATGGGGAAGCAATAAAAATAAAGCTGGTTTAATAAGCAAAGGTATAAGTAGAGAAATTATATCAAATGTTCTTGACGAAGAAATAGATGAAGATGTTCAGTATAAAAAAGCGTATGAACTTGCGCAAAAGAAATTGAGGAGCCTTTCCTACAAAAACATTGACAAGGCTAAACTCAAACAGAAAATAAATACGTCGCTAATTTCTAAAGGTTTCAGCTTTGATATTGTAAGAAGAGTTTTCGAAGATATAGATTTGGAAGAAAATGTTGATTAGGGACAAGTTTTCTATTCTTTAAGAGTTTGGCAAAACGTTGAGAATATTATTATTAAGCACAGATTTATTTAATCTTATTCTCTAAATCTAAAATCATTGCAGAGACTTCGGGAATGCTGACTTTATTTGCTGCTTCCTTTGTCGGAAACCATTTTCTTTCCCTGTGATTTATTTCAGGGTATTTATTTAATACTTCAGTTACCTCTAATGAAAAAACTTTTATAATAATCTTACCTGAAGATTTTTTTACTAAATAATCGCCGAGTTCGTAAGTCTCATTGGAGCCAATTATTCCTGCTTCTTCATAGGCTTCTTTTTTAGCCGACTCAAACGGCGTTAAATTAAATGCGACAGCACCTTTCGGAACTATCCATTTTTTCTTTTTTATGCTGGTGATAAGAAGTATTTCAATCTTGTCCTCTGCTTTTCGATAAGGAATGACTGCGGACTGGTTTGGATTGAAAGTTATATGCAATTTACTTTACGCCAAATAGGTTTTGATTATAATATTTAAACTTTTTATTCTATAACTTTAATTTCAGTTTAAGAAAAATTTACGATTTCATCGTAAGAAATCAAAATGAACATAAAAGAAAATTTTTCTGTTAAAAATATCAACACATTTGGAATAGACGTTAATGCAAAGTTTTTTGTAGAGGTTGGAACTCAAAATGAGTTGTGCGAAATATTGTCTTCGGCAAAATTTAAGAACGAAAAGAAGATGATTTTAGGTGGTGGAAGCAACGTTCTTTTCACAAAAGATTACGATGGGGTAATCATCGCACTTTCATCTAATGAAATTAAAATAATTAATGAAGATATTCAGAAAGCTATTGTAGAAGCGGATGCCGGAGTAATCTGGCATAAGTTGGTTTTGTACTGTGTGGAAAGGAACCTTGGCGGAATAGAAAATCTTTCATTAATTCCTGGTAAAGTTGGGGCTGCACCTATTCAAAATATAGGTGCTTATGGGCAGGAACTTAAAGATGTATTTGTTTCTCTCTATGGGGTTTTTATAGAAAATTGCGAAGATAAAACTTTTGAGAATTATGAGTGTAATTTTGGATATCGGGATAGTGTTTTTAAACAAGAACTAAAAAATAAGTTTGCTATTATAAAAGTGAGGCTGAAGCTAGATAAAAATCCTAAACTCAATATTTCATACAAACCGCTTGAGAATGAAATAAATAGATTGAACCTGAAAAATCTTACCATAAAAGATGTCAGCGATATTGTTTGCTCTATCAGAAAAAGTAAGCTGCCCAATCCGGCCGAAATAGGCAATGCAGGAAGCTTTTTCAAAAATCCTTTGGTGGATGAAAGGAAATTTGAACAACTAAAAGTTAAATATCCAGATATTATTGGTTTCCCAAATGAGGATGGCAAAATTAAAATCCCGGCGGGATGGTTAATTGAGAAAGCCGGTTTGAAAGGGAAACACGTGGGAAATACAGGTACGCACAAAAAACAAGCTCTTGTGATTGTTAATTATGGTGGTGCGACTGGACAGGAAATTCTCAGTTTTAAGGATTCTGTTAAAGAAAAAATATTTGCAGATTTCGGTATAGAACTAGACGAAGAGGTCAACATTATTTAGACTTGCGTCAGAATGCTGACAAATTTGATTGATATTCTTGCTCATTGTGATTAACTTTTCAAAAAAAATAAAAATAGATTACAACCAAAAGTTGTAGTTGAAAAGGAGATAAAAACATGAGTCCCCGCAAACCTAAGAAAGAGACACTCTCTGCATATGAAAAAGCAGCAAAAGAAGGTGTTGATCCAAGATGTATCCCGCAAAAATTAACCGGCCCTGTTCCTGAGCATGATGAAATTGCTTATCCAAATTATAAAGAGGAAGAGCATGAAAGATGGAAATTCTTATTTGAAAGACAAATGAAACTTCTTCATGGCCGTGTTTGTGATGAATACATGGAAGGTACAGAAAAGTTAAACTTCACAGCGGATAAAATTCCTTCTTTAAAAGAATTAAGTCATGCCTTTAATAAAACTACCGGATGGAAAATTGCCAGAGTTCCGGGATTAATTCATGAGCAAGATTTTTTTGAAATGATTAAGCGAAAAGTATTCCCATCAACTGATTATATAAGAGGAAAACAAGAGCTCGATTATACACCTGCCCCGGATCTTTTCCACGATATGTTCGGACATATGCCAATGCTTACGAACCCCAATTTTGCTTCTTTTTACCAAATGTTTGGCGAAGCTGCCTTCCATGCAAAAGGTGAGTACCGAAAGTATTTAGAGACATTCCATTGGTTTAGTGTAGAATTCGGATTAATAAGAAAACCGGAAGGAATGAGAATCTATGGAGCGGGAATAGTTTCATCACTTGGAGAAGTTCAGCATGCTTTATCAAACGAAGTGGAGGTTAAAAACTTTAACCCGGAGAAAATGGTAAAGCAGCAATACGACGTTTGGCATTTGCAGCCTGCACTTTTTGCTATTGATTCTTTTGAGCAATTGGAAGACGGCTTTAAACTTTGGACTAAAAAACATAAGCTTCTTTAATTATTTTTTTGATGGAACATAGAGATTAGTCTATTCTATTGAATCACACTAACTTGTATTAGCATAAACAATTATATAATTTTGCTTGATAGTGCTAAACAATAATTAAGTTATTATAGAGGTTGCTTATGCCAATAGAAGTTGGAGATCAGGCTCCGGATTTTACTTTAAAAAATCAAAATTCGGAGAATATGTCATTAAGTAGTTTTAAAGATAAAAATGTCGTGTTACTCTTCTTTCCGTTTGCCAATTCTTCTGTTTGTACAAGAGAGATGTGTGCCATGAGGGATGATTTTAAGAAATATGAAAAACTTAATGCTGAAGTTATCGCCATAAGCGTTGATAGTCCGTATGCATTAAAACTATGGGCTGAAAAAAATAACCTTAGCTTCAATCTTTTAAGCGACTTCAATAAAGAAGTTTCCAAACAGTACGATTCTTTATATGATATATATGCGCCTGGCAAATATGATTATATCGGCGTAGCAAAAAGGTCAGCTTTTGTAATTGGAACAGACGGAAAAATCAAGTACAAAGAGATTTGCCCTACGCCAGGAGCAGAACCGAGTTATGAGTCAATTCAAAAAGCGCTTGAAGAAGATTGATTCTGATGTAAAATGTTTATGATGGCTCACAACTGATTTTCGAAAGAATTTTGATGTTAAACCTAATTCCTTCAAAGGAATTGGGTTTATTAAAGTGGGGTCTTACTATAGTTTAGCATTAGTTTTATTTTGTAAAAGATTCTAATTTCTATATAAGGAGGTTAAGATGCTGCAAGCGGGAGACAAGGCGCCAAATTTTAAGTTACACGATCAAACGGGCAAAGAGATTTCCTTGAGCGAATTCAAAGGTAAAAAAGTAGTTTTGTACTTTTATCCAAAAGATGATACTTCAGGATGTACTAAGGAAGCCTGTAGTTTTAGAGATACTTTTCCAAAATTCAATAAATCCCAGGCAGTAATTCTGGGCATGAGTCCCGATTCTGTCGAGTCACACAAAAAATTTGCAGAAAAATATAATCTTCCCTTTACTTTATTAAGTAATGAAGACAAAGATGTGCTTGAAAAGTATGGCGTTTGGAAAGAAAAGAGTATGTATGGAAGAAAATATATGGGAGTTGAAAGAACAACTTTTGTTATAGATGAAAAGGGAATTATTAAAAAAGTATTTCCTAAAGTAAAAGTTGAAAATCATCATAATGAAGTGCTGGAGGCTTTAAAAGATTAAATGGTTTATGTAACAAGAAGAGAAACTTTCAACGCTGCACATAGATTGTTCAACCCTGAATGGAGCGAAGAAAAGAATTTCGAAGTTTTTGGGAAATGTAGTAATCCAAACTGGCATGGTCACAATTATGTGCTGGAAGTTGTTGTTGCAGGGGAGATAAATAAAAAAACCGGTTTCGTTTTGGATATTAGAACATTGAAAGAAATTATAGAAAGAAATGTTATTGAACATGTTGACCACAAAAATTTAAATATCGAAACTGAGTTTATGAAAGGGAAAATACCTTCCACTGAAAATCTTGCAGTGGGAATTTGGAATCAATTGGTTGACAAAATTGAAGTTGCTAAGTTATATAAAGTTCGGTTATCTGAAACAGAAAATAATTTTTTCGAATATAAAGGAGATTAGTATTGAACTCAGAAAAAGTTCAGAAATTAGTGGTTGAGCTTTTGAATGAAATTGGTGAAGATCCTAAGAGAGAAGGTTTGGTCAAAACGCCTAAAAGAGTTTGGCGTGCTTACGAATTCCTAACATCTGGTTATACAAAAAATGTTAAAGAAGTTTTTAATAATGCTATTTTTGATGTAAAATATGATGAAATGGTTTTAGTAAAAGATATTGATTTTTATAGCCTCTGCGAACATCATATGCTTCCGTTTTATGGTAAGGTTCATGTTGCATATATTCCTAACGGTAAGGTTGTTGGATTAAGCAAAATTCCAAGAATTGTAGAAGTTTTTGCAAGAAGGCTACAAGTTCAGGAAAGAATGACTCAGCAAATAGCGGATACTATCGACGAATATTTAAAACCTCAAGGTGTTGCTGTTGTATCTGAAGCAAAACACATGTGTATGATGATGAGAGGTGTTGAAAAACAAAATTCATCTGCAACCGCAAGCGCTGTACACGGAACTTTTAGAGAAGACACTAGAACCAGGGCAGAATTTCTGAATCTAATTTCATCTTCCAATTTATAATGGCTGTAAAGAAAGATGTTATCTGGATAACTGGTGCAAGTTCCGGGATTGGGAAAGCAGCTGCCAAAGAATTTGCTAGGATAGGTTGTAAAGTTATTGTTTCTGCCAGAAGAGTAAATGAACTTGAAAGATTAAAAAGAGAACTTCAAAAAGAAAAGTTGACTGTTGAAATCCTTCCGTGCAATATTGCTTCTTCTGCAAATGTTGACCAAACTGCGAAAAAAATTCACTCGAATAATTCCATTGATTGTCTTATTAATAATGCAGGAATTACATCATTCAAGCTTGCTGAGGAAAATTCAATTAATGAAATAGATGACATTATAAACACAAATTTGCTCGGGGCAATTTATACTATAAAAAGTGTTTTGTCCTCAATGATTGAACGGAAAAATGGAACAATAATAAATATTAATTCTATTATTACACAAAAGTTTTTTACCCAAAGCAGCGCTTATGCTGCTTCAAAGATGGGCTTGCTCGGATATTCAAAAGTTTTAAGGGAAGAAGTGAGGAAATACAATATTAGAGTAATTGATATTTTCCCTGGGAATACAAAAACATCAATGTGGCCGTTGGAAGTGAGAAGAGAAAATTCAAAAAGGATGATGAGTGCAGAGGATATTGCCAGAGTTATTGTCTGGTCTTATCTTCAAAAAGGAAATATGGTTAGTGAAGAAATATACTTGAAACCAATTAAAGGAGATTTGTAATTATGATTGAAAAGGAATTGTCTATTGTTACCGGAGCAAGCCGTGGAATCGGAAAGGCGATTGCTCTTAGATTGGCCAAAGAAGGTCACGATGTTATGATATTTGGTCGCGATGAAATCGCATTAAGGAATTCCAAGAAAGAAATAGAACGGCTGGGTTCTAAATGTGATTATTTTGCCGGTGATGTAGCTGATGAAAAGTTTGTAAAACAATCTATCGAAAAAATATTAACAGAGCATAAAAAGATTGATCATCTAGTTAATAATGCTGGGGTCGGCATAATGAAGAAAGTTGTTGATGCTGAATTAATCGATTTTCAAAATCAGATTAATGCAAACTTAATTGGAGTTTTTAATTTTACTCATGCAGCACTTCCAACTATGATTCAAAGGAAACATGGGTCAATTATTTTGATTGCTTCATTAGCTGGTAAGAATTCATTTGTGGGAGGAGCTTTATATTCAGCTACAAAACATGCAGCACTTGGATTTATGAGATCTCTTATGCTCGAAGTGAGAGAATATAATATACGTGTTGCATCAATTTGTCCTGGCTCTGTGAATACTGAATTTGGTCATCATCCGAATAAAGATAAAATTATTCAGGTAGAAGATGTTGCAGAAACGGTTGTAGATGTAATAAAAATGCCTGAGAGGTCTTTAATAAGTGAGATTGATATAAGACCAACAAATCCAAAATAAAAAAGCGGAACCCCAAAATCGATTCCGCCCTTAACTATAATGTCATATCATTCATGTGATTTCATTTTAATAAACCCAATTTCTTTAAAGAAATTGGGTTTATCTACAAATCACTAGAATTCTTCTCTCAATTAAAATCCGGCAGAGCCACTTGAACCAAAGATTGCGTCAAAGTTATCGAAATCATTGGGCATATCAAAGCCGGGGTCTGGCTGATTATCGGGAGAAGTGAAAGCCATTCCTTCTGAACCATCAAATTTTCCTGGACCTTGCTGGTTATCAGGTGATAAAAATCCCATAGATTGATTTTGGCCATTAAAATTACCTTGTCCACTTCGTTGCATGAAATTTCTCCCATCACGGTTGAAACCCTGTCCCATCATTCCTCTGTGGTCAAATCTTCTCGCTCTCATTTTCATGTGTCTTCTGTTAAACATTTCTTTTGCAATTTTTCTTTGAGCGGGAGTTAAAACGCTATATATATCCATTAAATGATTTGCCCTTGCAAGAGCAATTTGATCTCTAACGGTGTTTATTTTGGTAACGTCCGATATGATTGCATCTCTGGAAATCTCATCTTTGGAGCGGTCTTCTTTCAACGCTAACATAGCTTTTGCCATATCTGCGCGCATGTCAATCATGGAACCCTTGTATTTAAACCCAAGGTCTTGAATTTTTGTTTTCTGAGTTTCAGTTAGATTTAGCCTTGGCATTTGTCTCTGTCGCATGTTCCAGAAAGGTCTTCTTGCATTGCTGCTATCTTGCGATTGTGAAAATGCCGGAATAGTCATAATAGCACAAAGAATAAATATACTACATAAGAATAAAATTTTTCTTCGATTCATGTTAACCTCCATTGTTTTTAGTAACTTTGCATTTTTGACAGCACAGTTGTAGAATTGGTTTAAATGATTAAAAAATTTTTGTCTATTAGCACCACAAGGATTGCATGGGAATTGAATTTTATCAAATTGTGATGGCTTGGAAAAAGCTGTAAAAATAGTAGTTATAAGCTATATTTAAGGGGTTATATCTTTTAAACCATCGGTTATGAATATTTGTCAAATAAATGAGATCAATTAATGAATTATTCGGATGAAGATTTCGACCTGGTACGGAAGTTTATTGATGGTGACGAAACTTCGTTCAATAGAATTGTTAATAAGTATCAAAAGAAGATTTACTGGCAGGCAAGACGAATGTCAGGCAATCATCTTGATGCTGACGATATAGTGCAAGACGTTTTGATTTCGATGTATAAAAATTTGAAAAATTTTGAGTTTAGATCTTCTTTATTTACGTGGATATATAAAATTACTTATACACGAACTTTAAATCATATAAGGAAAAGAAAATCACGTGAACATTTTTCTATTGAAGACACAAATGTTAGAAAGGTTACACAAAATTACGATATTGTAAAAAATGTTGAAGATAGAGAAAAAGTACATCGTGTTGAATCTTATCTTGCAAAACTTCCTCAAAAACAAAGAGAAGTTTTTATTATGAGAAATTTTGATGAATTAAGTTATGAAGAAATTTCGGAGATTACCGGTACAAGTATTGGTGCTTTGAAGGCTAACTATTTTCATTCGGTAAAAAAAATAATGGAGTTAATGAATGAAAATTGATGATAAGATAATATTGTATTTGGACAATCAGCTTTCCGAAAAAGAAAAAGCTGAATTTGAAAATGAGCTGGATAAAAGCGAGGAACTGAAACAGCAGCTTATTGAGTATAAAAAATTTATGTCTTCGTTTGCCGAATTGGATAATGTTGAAGTTGATGAAAGATATTTCGCAGCAAATATTCCCAAGTTTAGAGAGAAACTTGAGCGAAAGAAGAAATTTGCATTTATTCCCAGAATATCAATTGCACTTTCAACTATTGTTGCAATTTTTCTTATTTTTATGTTTGTGCTTAACAATAAAAGCACTAACAACGTCACTTCTTTGAGCAGTTTAATAGAGAACGCTAACCAGAATGATTTAAGATCCGTTATTGATAATTATACAAGCACTCTTAATTTGTCAGATGCATCGGTTATTTCAAATATTTCTAATACCAGCGTTGACTCAGTAATAAATCAGTCGTATTATAAAGAACTAAATTTATCAAATACTGAATTGGAGAAGTATTTAAGCTCCGAGAATATAGATTATGATAACCTAATCTCTGGGTTAGGCACAAGCCAGAAGGAAACACTTTACAAAGAACTCGAAAATAAAAAATATTTTTAGGATAGCTCATGAAAGCTAAGATAATTGTTGCAATTATTTTTCTGGGTACGGGACTTATTTTTGCACAAGACTACAAACAAGATGCTCCGCCCCCACCACAGTATAATAGAGGAGAAGGTTTTCAAAACTTTAAGAATAAGCTCGAAGAACTTGAAAAACTAAAAATTATCGATGCCTTGCATATGGATGAAAAAACTACCTTGAGGTTCTTTGCAAGACGTGACGAACATAAAACCAAAATAAAGAATTATAGAGAAGAGCAGAAAAGGCTTCTTGATGAAATGTATAATGGAATTCAAAAAGACAGTTTGAACAATGCACAGCTAAATGAAAAGATTAAGGAATATCTAAATATTGACGACCAGATAGAAAAAGAACAGGTAAGGTTTATAAATTCACTTTCCGACATTCTTACCACCAAGCAAATTTCACAGTTGCTTATATTCCAAAACAAATGGATGCAGGATATCCGTGATCTTCTTCTAAGGCATAGACCTAGAGATAGGGGTAGAAATTAACTATTTTGGGAACCTAAAGGCCTTAGGAACAGTATATTACTGAAAAACAAGTTGATTTTATTTTTATTGTGAAGTATTTTTCGCCACTAGAAGCGGAAGTGGTGAAATTTGGTATACACGCTACTTTGAGGGGGTAGTGCCCATTAGGGCGTACGGGTTCGAGTCCCGTCTTCCGCACATGTTTTGATAATTATGAAATTCGATAATTATATAAATAAAACAAGGTGAAATAATGAAAAAAATATCTTATGCAATCTCATTTTTGCTTTTTGCGATGCTTTTGACATCAAACGTATTTGCACAAGATATGAAGAAGGAAGCTGCTGAGCTTTATAACGCAGGCAACAAATCGTTAAAGGCAGGCCAATATAATGATGCTATTGCCAAATACAACGATGCTTTGAAAATCCAGAAGGATTACAGGATCTTTTACCAGAAGGGGCTTGCGATGAAAAGGCAGGGTAAGTATGATTCGGCCCTGGTAGCATTTCAGAATTGCGCTAATGCTAAAACAGACTTTGCCGCCGCTTATAACGCAATGGGCGGTGTTTATTATGCTTTAGGCAAGTATGAAGATGCTGTCCAAAATTTTGAGAAGGTAGTTAGTATTGTAAAGAACGATGAAGTTAAGAAGGAGGTTGAAAGAAACCTTGCTTTTGCTCTCACAAAATTAGGCTCCGATGCCGATCAGTCAGGGGACCCAAAGAAAGCGGTTGGATATTTGGAAAAAGCAGTAAGTAATGCTAATTATGATGCTGCTTATCTTGCACTTTCTAAAGTCTATACTGAACTAGGTGATAATGATAAAGCTATTGACGCCGGAGAGAATGCACTTAAATATGCAAAAACCGTAGGCAAGGGTGGTCCATACTATTATATAGGTCTCGCTTATAAAAATAAGGGGGAAGTTGATAAGGCAAAAGAAATGTTTGAAAAAGCAAAATCGGATGCAGCATATAAAAAATCTGCGGAGTATGAATTGAGCGCTTTAAAGTAAGCTTCATTTACAAAGCTGTTTCTAAAAACCTTATGATTACGTACCAGGTTTTTGGAAGCAGCTTTCATTTTTATGCCCCACAATAAATTAAAATCACGTTTAGAAAATTTAGATAATATTTACCTCTTACCGCTGTTGAGCTCTGCCGCAGCACTTAAACTTCATGGAAAATTCAGAGAGATTTTAGTTTTCCTGAAGAATATCAAGTATTCTAAAACTGAAATTTATGAAGCGCTCCTTCAACTTTATCTTTTTACAGGATTTCCCAATGCCCTTGTATCGTTAAGGATAGCAAGTGAGTATTTTAATTTTGGAAACAAAAAAGCTTATAGTGGTGATAATCTTGACTTTAAGGCAGTAGGTGAGAAGTATTGCAAAAGAATATATGGTGATAAATATCCTAAGCTTATAAATAATGTGGAAAATTTTTCATCGGAATTATCCAGGTGGCTTGTTTCTGAAGGATATGGAAAAGTGTTGAGCAGAAAACAGTTAAGTCTTAAAAAAAGAGAATTGTCAATTATTTCAGTTTTGGCTTGTCAGAAATTCGATTCCCAACTCTTTTCTCACATTAACGGAGCGTATAGACTCGGCGTAAACATTAAAATTATTGAGAATGTTATTACGAATCTTGAACTGATCGGAAAAAATTCACGAAGGGATTATGGATTAAAGATTCTAGCAAGATTTAAATCTCAGAAGATGTTGTGATAAATTTATTTTGTAAATCAAAATTTGCCTTTTCACTAAGGTGAAATACCTACACTTAAATTAACAGTACTTGCAATTTTTTCACCAGGTCCTCTGCCAATCAAATTTAATAAATTGTAAGTTGCAGTTATGTCAATATTGAATAATAGAGGTATTCCAATATTTAATCCCCCGCCAATTCCACCACCTATTCTAGATTGACCTGCAGAAATAGACCCTCCGAAGGGAGCTTCAATATCCAATTCTCCCATTTTGTTGAATGCTGCATTAACCGTTAGATAAGGATGTGTTGGACTATCTGAAAGATTAGTTCTAAGTCCGATGCCTGCCGAATATATATTCATAGAACTTGATTCATTACCCAATAAAGTATTCTGTGCTCCTGTAAATCTCTGAAATTGAATGAACAAATATGGGTTGACAACAGCAAGAGGAATTTCTGTTAATGCTTCTAACCCTATATTAAATCCTTTGTTGAATCCCGCTCCTCCTTTAGAGATTTCGTTTGTGTATCCATCCGGGCTTAGGATGGTGGAAATTCCGCCGAATAATTCCGTGTGAGTATTTTGTCCATATAATTTTATGGTCGATGCCAAAATCGATATAAAAACAAACAATATTATAAGATTTCTCATCTTTACCTCATTATTTTGATTAAGCAGTGTTCGGTTTTGTCGGATATAAACAATATAAATTTAGAAGAAAAAAAGGCATTATTTAATATCTTTCTTTAAGTGAATCCTTGTATTTTGTTTATTATCTTGACTTTATCCATTTATCAAGGTTATATTTGCATAAAATTTATCAAATAATTCCAGTTGGATTTTTTTGACTGTAATTGAGCATAAGGGAAGATATACTCTCATTAGCAACTTTAGCGTTGCAGCCTTTCTCCTTGTGGCAGTGTTTATGCTTAACTCAGAGAATTTAACATTTAAAGCCTCAACTTATTATATTTTTTTTAGTTCTGTAGTGGTCGCCTTCACAATATTTTCTTTGGGTAGTTTTTTACAGAATGGACTCGCAATGTTCTTCATCCCTGTTACAGCTTTATTTTTTGTGAAGGTTTTTCTATTCCCGGTGAATGTGGC
>JBJKPP010000188.1:0-5161 GCA_046706145.1 Ignavibacteriaceae bacterium
TTCTTCAGTTGAAGATACGGACATTTCAAGAATTGTGAGAAAAGCTATCTCGAAACTTCCTTATAAATTAAAAACTCCGCTTCTTTTGAAGGACATAGAAGGAATGAGTTATCAGGAAATTGCTGAATCGATGAACTGTGAGATTGGTACCGTAAAGTCAAGAATTTTTAGGGCGAGAGAAGGCTTAAAAAAATTACTAGAGCCTTATGAACAGGAGTTGCTGTGATGGAAGAAAATAATAAGTGGGAAGAATTATTATCAGCTTATTTAGATGGTGAACTTTCTTTTGATGAAAGAAAAAAACTTGAAGAAAAAGTAAAATCATCTAAAACTTTGCAAAGAAAACTCACCGAGCTGGAAAGAATTAAAAATCTTACCAGTTCTGCTTATAAGAGAATAGAACCTAATCCATATTTTGAAACACGTTTATTTGCAGATCTCAACTCAAAAAAGTCTAAGTTTACATTAAAAAAGTGGGCTCCTACTATCGCTTTTGTAGCGCTGACTGCCATAGTAATGCTCGTTCTGAAGCTTAATCCTAATCTTCTTAATAGAGTTGTGAACTCTCAGAAAACAAATATTGAAACTTTATACTCTTCTAATTTGAAACCGCTTTTAGCTTCGGTAGGACTAAGTAATGAGGATGTATTTAATTTCGCTGTTTACAAGCAATTGCCTATTGATAAATCGAAAAACCAATATTTGCAGGTTGGTTCGGATCCAAACGGCGAGTATTATGTGGAGATTAAATCTTCACAGATTCCCGAAAATATTAATCTTCAAAAATTCGTTAAGGCTTTAAATCTTAATGACAGACAAAAAGATCAAGTTGATTCAATATTGGGCTCCTACGCGTCCAAGCTTCAGTCACAGGTCTTTGTTAATGATAAAAACAATTCGCTGGCGATTAACTCAAACCTTTGGAATTATCATAAGGCCATACTTGCAGATATAATGGCTTATGCGCACAATGCTAACAGACAAGCTTTTGATAAAATGATGCCGGCAGGTTATAGATTTTACAGCGAACCGGCTGTTGCAAAAATAGTTCATGATGTTAAAACTAATCCGGATAGTCAATTTATTTTTGTTACTCCTGATTCTATCTTTTCTAAGCCGTTAAGAATTGACCAGTCAAAGCTTAGCGAAGAATTGAAGAAAATGAGTGAGGACCTTAACAAGAATCTGAAGAATCTTGCAAAGAACAATAAAAACTTCAGTATAAAGATTAACCTGGACAGTACTTTTGTGAAGTTTAATAATGATTCAACATGGAGAAAAAACTATAAAGTCTCTGTCGATACAAATGGTTATAAAATACATATCCCTGGATTTACTATTCCAAGAATAAATGTTCAAAGTTTTCAAGTAGAAATACCTAACCTTGACAGTCTCGGCAATGAGATAAGTAAAGCATTTGAGAATTTTAAGTGGGAAGCAGGAGAAAATCCCGGAGGAGTTACAAAGTCATTCAAATTTAAATATGAAAAGGGAGATACAACTCTGCTGAAAAAGCTGCGCAAGGGATTTCTAAATTTTTCAGGTCAAGGTCAAAATGGATTCCTAGATTCGCTCATGAAATTAAACAAAGGGAAAAGGGATTCTGTTATTGTTTATGGTTTTGATAAAAATGGGAATAAGTTATACATAAATGTTGATTCTTTGATGCACCTGTATCGCGTCCCGCCTATTTACAGCGATTCATTATTTTTTCATAACCAAAAAGAGTTTGAAAAACAGATGAAAGAGCTACAGAAAGAGATGCAAAATTTCAGAGAAGAGATGAAGGATTTTCAGAAAAATTTTCACACGCCTAAAAGTGACAATCAGAAGCAAGTAGATGGCAAGAAATCTGTTGTAATATAACTAGATTCCTTATTTTTTGACTAAAATTTAGTTTTTCTTCCATCCTTGTTTATAACCGCTTATAAAGCAATTCTTTAAAAGTATCATTTTTTGCAGTAATTTAACGGAACATAATAGCCATATTGGTGTGGGTTATATTGAATACTGAATAAGAATTTTAATGAACTTGAACTTTAGGCAAAATATAGTCAGAAATATCAAACTGCAGTCTTTTCTGGTACTGTCCATAGTGCTGTTTTTGATTAAAATCTTTCTTATCCTGCCCGACACTTTTACGTTTAAATTTATTACAGAACTTGTCGTAATTCTCGTCGTTATTTCCCTGAGTTTTTATCTGTTAGACCTTATGACAGATAAAAATCTAAATGCTATATCTCTTGTTATTAATATCGGTATTCTGGATGCAGTAATATTCTTCTTAATGAATTTTTCCTCTCCGCTTGTAAATTTGCTTCTTGGGAGCAACCCTGATTCATCTAATTTTCTTTATAGGTTGATCAGTTTTATTTATTCTTATCTCATAATTATTTCTATATCGTTTATTTTCCTTTCTTTTCGCGAATTATACTTTCTGAAAAGAGGAAAGCGGGTAACCACATATTTTAACACAATGACTGTGTTTTTTGTGCTTTTTTTACTCTCCACTGTTCTGAATGACTTCAAAAGCCTTTCTTATATAAAAGATACATTTTATGTAATTTCGATTTTGCTAATTGCTATTAACTCAGCTAAGATTTCCTGGATTGCCTTTCTCTCCAAAAGAGACAAGATAAAAACTTTGCTGCTTTCGGTGGTTATTGAAATACTTTTTGTAGCTGATTTAATCGGTAGCTCGGGAACAAATTTTCACTCTCAGATATTTATCAATTTTTCACCAGCCTTGGATGAATTCCTACAGCTTTTGATGATATATGGGATAATTTACTTTGGCGTTTTGTTTTTTACAACTTTATTTCACATTCCAACAGCAGAAGCTTTTGATAGAAAACAAAAGGAAGTTTCTTCACTCCAGTATTTCAGTAAGCTCATTACTCAAGTACTTGATTTTAATGATCTTACAAAAACAATTACTGAAATTGGCTTGAGCGCCAGCGGTGCAGATGCAGCGTGGATTATTACAGAAGGCGAGAATGAATTTGATACAATAGCAATTAAAAACATAGGGTTTGTAGATGCTAAAACTCTAACTGAATATATACTTGAAAAGATAAAAACAACTAAAATCAAATCGACTTCTATATTCAATCTGAAAGATTTTAAGAAGAAAGAAAATATAACTGAGAAATTTTCTTCAATGTCTGTTACTCCTTTGAAGTCCCATAATTATTTGAGAGGATTCCTGGTAACTGCAAAGAAAGAAGGCTTAGGATATGATGAAGAAGATATAAGGGCTATCGATACTTTTTGTGATTATGCATCAGTCTCAATTGAAAATTCACGCTTGCTTGAAGAATCAATAGAGAAGGAAAGACTTGAGAAAGAGCTCGACCTTGCCCGACAGATTCAGAGGAAAATTATTCCGGCAAAAAATCCCGAATCAAAAAGACTTGATATTTCATCGGTTTTTATTCCTGCATTCGAAGTTGGTGGTGATTATTATGACTTTTTTGAAATTTCTGACAGCAAGATGGCTTTTGTAATTGCAGATGTTTCCGGCAAAGGAATTTCTGCAGCTTTTATAATGGCGGAAATCAAAGGTATTTTTGAATCACTTTCCAAAACTATTGAAAGCCCAAAAGAAATTTTGATAAAGGCAAATCAAATTTTAAAAGGAATTCTTGACAATAAGAATTTTGTAAGTGCAGCTTATGGTTTATTCGATTTCAATAATAAAACTTTAACGCTTGCTAGGGCAGGTCACTGTCCTATTTTGCTTCTTAGAAATAACGAATATGTTGATATCCGCCCTTCGGGTTTAGGACTTGGCCTAGATTATGGTGGTCGTTTTAAAGAGACTTTGGATGAAGTTACTATGAATCTGCATGAAAATGATACTTTTGTTCTTTATACAGATGGTGTAAGCGAGGCAAAAAATGCTGAAATGGAAGATTTTGGTGAAATGCACTTTAGAAAAATTCTATTGAATAATGCTAATAAAGAATCAAATGAAATCTCAAATAGCGTGATTAAAGAAATTTCCCTATTTTCGAGGAATAATCAACAATATGATGATATTACCTTGGTAATATTAAAGTGGAAACAAGAAAACAAAATTGATGGAGAAAAAGAATGGCAGAATTCAACGCCTCGGTTAAAGACCACGGTGAAATAAGTACTGTTTACCTCGAAGGTTATTTGGACGCTCATACTGCTCCCAATTTAGAGGAAACTTTTAGCAAATTAATTAATAATGGGAAATATAAAATAGTAGCAAACTTCAAAGACCTGGCTTATATAAGCAGCGCAGGTCTGGGAGTTTTTATGGCTTTCATAGAAAAGGTGAGGGAGAACGATGGAGATATAAAATTATCTGCAATGAACGAAAAAGTTTACAACATATTTGATCTTTTGGGCTTCCCGCTTTTATATGAAATTTTTAAAACGGAAGATGAAGCCATTAAAAAATTTGATGAGAACTAAGTAATTGAAAACGAATAGCAAAAATATTAAAGAATTTCAGTTAAAAGTTAAAAGCAGAACTGAAAATCTTTCTGAGATAAGGCAGTTTATTCAGAAACACGCAAAAGAAGCAGGCATTTCTGCTAATGTTATAGAGGATATAATTCTTGCCGGCGATGAAGCTTGTACGAACGTAATTAAGCATGCTTACAAAAATCATCCTGAAGGTGAAATAGTAGTTATAGTTCAGTATTCGGATAAAACATTCAAAATTATTATCGTGGACTACGGCTCTTCGTTTAACCCGGAGAGAATTCCTATTCCAGATATAAGGAAAAGCTATGAGGAGAAAAAAGTTGGTGGTTTGGGCATATACTTGATGAAAAAACTTATGGACGATGTGAAGTATATATCAATTCCTGGCAAATACAATCAGGTTCAATTGATTAAAAATTTAAACTCTTCAATTTAAAATGACCGAAACCCATGACCTGAAACTAAAAAGGAATCTTAACGCATTAGTTGAATTCAGCAGAATCACCAATTCCAGCATAGTCCTATCTTTTATTTTAAATAACATTTTACTTACCTGCATGGGGAAATTTTTTTCTACAAAGGGAATGATAGCTCTCAACGAAAACGGGATGTTAAAATTAAAAGCTTCCAAAGGACTTTCAGAAGATAATTTAAAAGCATTCCCTCAAATTGAATTTTCTGATGAGGTATTGGAAAATGA
>JBJKPP010000189.1:0-10859 GCA_046706145.1 Ignavibacteriaceae bacterium
TTCAGCAATTTCCTGATAACTCATTCCTTCTATGTCCTTCAAAAGAAGCGGAGTTTTTAATTTATAAGGAAGTTTCGAGATAGCTTTTCTCACAATTCTTGAAATGTCCGTATCTTCAACTGAAGAAATCTCGAACGATTTCTTGTCTGCTTCTTCATTAATCGGTAAAAACATCTTCCTTATTTTCTTTTTTCTTAAATGATCTCTGCATTTATTTACCGTAACTCTATAAAGCCAAGTTGAAAATTGCGACTGAAATCTGAAATTTTTTAAATTTTTGTAAACCGTTATGAAAACTTCCTGGGCTATGTCATCTGCATCATCGGGAGAATTCATAGTGATGAAAATAATGTTGCGTACTTTTTCTTTATGCCTATGGACCAAAACATTAAACGATGATTCATCACCGTCAAGAAAATTCTTTATCAGCGAAAAGTCATCTCCCAAATTCAGTATTTTCGGTTCCGTCACGTCTTTGTCGTTTTTTTTCATTTTTAGACGATATTTACCCTATTTTGTTCCGTAAATTTACTCTAAATTAGCTGCAAAAAACACAACATTAATGATGAACGGCAGGATAGGTTCTTAAAGAACATATACCTCAGTCAAAAATTAAATTATTAAAAAAGTTTCGGGTTAGGCATACATTTACTTGAATAATTTTAGCTAACTAACTAAATTCACATCTAATAAATTAGGAGAAAAATCATGAGAGTTAAAACCAGTGAGAAGTATAATGCTGTGGTTATTGAGCTAAAAGGTAATGTTATGGGAGGAGATGATACGAAAGAATTCAACGAACTTTTGCATAAGCAGATAGATGCGGGTAAAAAGAATATAGTGGTTGACCTTGGTGATGTTAAGTTTATGAACAGCTCAGGATTGGGAATGCTTATCGGTGGTTTAACGACCATGAAGAAAGCAGAAGGGGCTCTCAAATTAGCCCGTGTTACAGATAAAATTGAAAGCCTTTTAATTATCACAAAGCTTATTACAATCTTCGAGCATTACAAAACGCTTGACGAAGCTGTAAATAGTTTTGCATAATTTTTTTGTCTAAAATTTTTGTTATCAACTTACTCCGACTTTAATGACCATGGATAATTGTAAGCAAGTCGGAGTTTTATTTTGTCTTTAATAATCAAAATGCAAGATGAGCGTAACTGTTCTAGTAGGAAGTCAATGGGGTGACGAGGGGAAAGGCAAGATTGTCGATATCCTCAGCGAAAAATTTGAAATTGTTGCCAGATACCAAGGCGGGGCCAACGCAGGTCACACGGTTGAAATCGGGGACAAGCAATATATTCTTCATTTAATTCCCTCCGGAATTTTAAGAGAAGATGTAACTTGTATAATTGGCAACGGCGTCGTTATAGATCCTTCTGCCCTGCTCCAAGAGATAGACTTGTTGGAGAAAAACAATATTAAAGTTAACGGAAGACTGCATATAAGCCAAAATGCACACCTAATAATGCCATACCACAAACTTCTGGATTCTATCAACGAAAGCGGGGAAAACAAAATCGGCACAACAGGAAGAGGAATAGGCCCTTGTTATATCGACAAATATGCTCGCAAAGGAATACGGATTGTAGATTTGTTAAACAGAAAAGTATTGGAAGAAAAAATCCGTGCAAATTTAAAAGAGAAAAATAACTTATTGAAAAAGATTTATGGCAAAGAGGAATTAAACGTTGAAGAAATAATAAAAGAATATCAAGAGTTCGATAAGAAGATAGACAAGTACATAAAAGACATTCCCTCTTTTTTAAACGATTCAATAAACCGTGGCAAATCTGTATTAATGGAAGGCGCGCAAGGTGCATTACTTGATATCGACCACGGGACATATCCTTTTGTAACTTCGTCTAGTCCGACTTCCGGCGGGGCTTGTACCGGAACAGGAATACCACCAACTAAAATAAACGAGATTTACGGCATAGTTAAAGCTTATACAACTAGAGTGGGCAATGGCCCTTTCCCTACAGAATTATTAGACGAATCCGGTGAAAAGCTAAGGGAAATTGGTGCCGAGTTTGGTGCAACAACTGGCCGGCCAAGAAGGTGTGGATGGTTCGATGCTTTCTTAGTTCGCTACTCTGCTCTAATAAACGGTATAGAAAAAATTGCTGTAACGAAACTGGATGTTCTTAGCTCTTTTGATAAAATAAAAGTATGTGTCGGTTATAAATTAAACGGCAAACAATTGAAATATTTTCCAACAAACACAGAAGCACTGGATAATGTTCAGCCCATTTATGAAACTTTGAACGGCTGGGGAAAAAATATAGCCTCGTGCGAAAGCTACTCTGAACTTCCAACTGAAACCAAAGATTACCTACAGTTTATTTCTGGGCAAATCGGCGTTAAGTTAGATATCATATCAGTCGGCCCCAAAAGAAAACAAACATTTTTTGTTAAGGGGTAAATTTAATATCATTAAAGATTTCAATTTTTATCCTTAAAATTCCGAACAAGTTATAAAATTGGTTATAAGATGAAAATGAAAGGCGGTCCGACCTCATTAAATTTTAAAATTATTCTGATTCTGATTGCCATTATTATTGCAGCGGGAACTCTTTTCTACACTCAAAATCTTGTCGAAGGTCTTCAAAATAAAGAGAAACAATTAGTGCAGCTTTATGCAAAGGGACTTGAATACGTTGCAAATTATACTTCCACAGACTTCGATGTAACCTTCCTTTTCGATAACATAATCAAACCCATTGATTTTCCAATAATTCTAACCGATGCAAAGGACAACATAGTTTTTAGTTCTAAATCTGATATAAAAGAAGTTAGAAATATACAATATGATTCCACTCTAAGTAAACCGGAACTTGAGAAATTCTTCAAAGAAAAAGTTAAGGAGATGGATGCACTTCACGAACCAATTCTGGTTACATACGGTGATAGTGTGGTGATAAACAAAATTCATTATGGTGATTCGTATCTAATTACTCAACTAAAATATTATCCCTACATCCAAATTGTAATAGCAGCACTTTTTATCGTAATTGGCTATGTGGGATTCAGCAACATAAAGAGAAGTGAACAGAGTAATATCTGGGTTGGGATGGCAAAAGAAACTGCTCATCAATTCGGTACACCAATTTCAAGCTTAATGGGATGGCTGGAGATATTAAAATTGAACTATAAAGATCCGGATAAAGTTCTGGACACTGCAGAAGAAATAAGTAATGACATAGAGAAATTGGGTCGGATTACTTATAGATTTTCTAAAATAGGCGCTGTACCTGAAATTAAGCATATGAATGTTTATGATGAAATAATGAAAGTAGTTAAATACTTTCAAAGGAGACTGCCGCAAACAGGTAAGAGTGTAGAAATTCATGTTGAAGGAGAAGAAAATGCAGTTGCTCCGGTTAACTCAGAACTCTTCGAATGGGTAATTGAAAACCTTACCAAAAATTCCCTCGACGCCATAGACAATAAAGATGGAAAAATTAATATTTCTATTAAAGAAACAAAGAAGAAGGTTGAAATCGAAATTTCAGATAATGGAAAAGGAATAGACTACAAAAGAAGAAAGGATGTTTTCAGACCCGGATATAGCACAAAGAGACGAGGCTGGGGCCTCGGACTAAGCCTTTCCAAAAGAATTATTGAAGTATATCATCAAGGTAAAATCTTCCTGAAAAACTCTGCTCCAGGTGAAGGAGCAACCTTCAAAATAGTGTTGAACAAATAACTTCATTTTAAAGCTCAATTACACTTTCTTATCACGAATAAAACTTTCCGAATTATAATTTCAACATCTTAAATTTTTGATATCGCTGGCATAAGGATTGTTATCTTAAAGTGGGAGTTAAGCATAGCACCTCCTAAAATGACACCAAACTAAACTGCCAGGATAATGTTCTGGCAGTTTTTTTTATGTTCTCACCGATGTTTGTATGTAAATATAACTGGTTAGGTTGTAATTATTCCCACGTGTAAAGAATACGGTATATTTGCGTTTCATAATCGTCTCAAAACACAGAAAATTGGGGAAAAAAGCAATTTTAAGGTTGGCATATCAGTTGATAATTAAACTCAAAGTTGAAAATAGTTAAAGTACAGCCCTTCATACATGGCACCCAGACTGTCGGTTCTATTTGCCCTCATAGAACCGACAGTTATCCTTCTAAAACTAATCAAACAAAATTTTTTGCATTTTCTCTATAGATTCAAAAACGTCCTTTCTGCTTGCTGAAACATCAATCAAAATCTTACCAAGATCCGATACCAAAACAAACTTAATGTTATCTCCTCTATTTTTTTTATCCACCTTCATTGCTTCATACATTCTTTTGATGTTTAACTTTTTCAAGCTGTCGGGCAGGTTTATTTTCAAGGGCAGGGTTAGAAATTTGTCCAGTTGATTTTTATCCAAAAGGCCAACTTTATTTGAAAGGAAAAGAGCACAGATTATTCCGGCCACTACTGCTTCGCCATGTTTTATTCTAAAATTAAGGTCGGTTTCTATAGCATGAGCAAAAGTATGTCCTAAGTTCAATATTTTTCTTAAACCGGATTCCCTTTCGTCTTGCGAAACAACTGACGCTTTAATTTTTACAGATTCTGAGATTATTTTTCTAATTACTTTTTCATCATGTAAGAAGATTTTCTTCATATTCTTACTTAAATAGTCAAACAAATCCGGTCCGCTGAGAAATGCATTTTTTATAATCTCCCCCATCCCGGATTTAAATTCCTCTTCCGGTAATGAATTAAGGAAATGAGAATCAATCAGCACAAATTTAGGCTGATAAAATGCACCAACAATATTCTTCTTTGTTTCGAAATTTATTCCTGTCTTTCCACCAATTGCGCTATCGACATCGGCCAATAAAGTCGTAGGAATATGAATTAATTGAATACCTCTCATGTATGTTGCAGCCGCATAACCGGAAAGATCTCCGGTAACTCCGCCGCCAATTCCAATCAGCAGAGAATCTCTTCCGAAGTTATTTTCAAGTAAGGCAGAATAAATTTTGTTTAGCTCTTTATAACTTTTTGAATTTTCTCCTGACTTTAAAATATAAACGAAAGCTCTCCCGTTTAGTTGTGAGATGACAGCGTTTATATAATCTTTATGAAATCTCTCTACTGATTCGTCAACTACGATAAAGAAATTCCGTTTTAGTTTATTAGAATTTATTTTTTTAGGCAACTCTTTCAGAATCGAGTTCCCAACAAAAATATCATATGATTTATTTTCGAGAGATAATTTGACTTTATTCAATTTCTAGATTTTCCTTTTAAGTTGTTGTCTTCTTCTTTTATTATTCTTGCAATCCTATCCACAGTTACACCAATAGATTTCTCATCCGTTTCTACTATAAAATCAGACTGATTATAATATTGTTCCCTGGTATTATACAACTCTGTAATCCTTTTAATTAATTTTTCTTCCGTAGGTTCTCCGTCTTGTACTTTTAAATTCGGCCTATCTCTTTTAAATTCTAACCTCTTAAAAAGTGAAGGAATTGTGGCTTTAAGATAGATTATTTTTCCTGTTTCTTTTAACAACTTCATATTCACCTGATTTGCCATCGTGCCGCCGCCGAGAGAAATAATCGCACTTTTATTTCGCGAGACTTCTTCCAGAATTTTCCTTTCATGCTCCCTAAAAAATTTTTCACCATGTTTTTCAAAAATTTCAACTATTTTCATATCCAGTTTCTCTTCTATAACCCTATCTAAATCAAAATATTCCCAGCCCAAAGTATTCGCTAAAATAGGACCGATGGTGCTCTTACCCGCTCCCATGAATCCTGTTAAATAAAAAATTTTGTTTTTCATATAAAAAAGATAACGGATAAGAATTATATATAAAAATAGGAGAATATTTTCTGAACTATCGTGGAAGGAAATTAAATCTTTTTGGTAATTAGCTTAAATGATAAACTTCTTCTAAAATAAAAAACCCCTAATTTCTTAAAATCAGGGGCAAATAAAACTTATTTTTATAAAATTTAGTTAGTGTAGAATTTATTCCTATTGTCAACTATAGTTGCATTTTTCCGCAGCTCATTAATCCATTCGCTTAAAAAGGTTTCCCGTTTTTGCTCGTATAATTGTTCTTTAAGAGTACTTTCCTGAGCAGCAAATTTGGAAGAATCAAATGGAGTTCTATACAAAACTTTTATTAGATAAACTCCCCTAGCGCCTTTAAAAGGTTTAGAAACTTTCCCGATAGAAAGATTCTGAGCTTCATAAATAAAAGCGTAATCCATACCAATCTTGGCAATGGGACTTTCAGGAGAGAAAGTTCCGGTTGTATCTACGGAAACTAGATTATTCACATCATGTGCCTTATCCAAATCACCATTTATTTTGGTATATACTTGCTGCATAACTTGCATCGCCTTCTCAAATTTCTTTTCTCTAATAACCTGTGGACGAATTTGATTTTTTACTTCTTCAAATGATTTAACACCGGTTCCTTGAACTTCAGAGACTTCAGCTACAACATAGCCTCCCTGCACTTTGAACGGGTCACTTATTGTATTTAAATCATTATCAAAGGCAAATTCTACTATATCTTTACTTTCGCCAATTCCAGGGACAGCTCTAGATTCTTTATAAAAAGAAGGCGATTCGATTATTTTATAATTCATTAATTTAGCTTCTTTGTCAAAATTATCTTTCTTTGCTATGTATGAAAAATCTGCTGCATTGTTATAGTTGTTATCCGTAGTGCTTGAGGATGGTCCGAGCGATTCTACAATTCTGCTTACTGCAAACTTGTCATTTGTTCTTCCAGTAACTTTCACTATATGATACCCGAACTGAGTTTTGAAAGGCTTAATTAATGTTCCAACAGGAGCACTGAACGTTTTCTTTTCAAACTCCGGAACCATACGGTTTTTTCCATACCAACCTAAATCCCCGCCGTTTATTGCGCTACCGCGGTCTGTTGATTCTTCTTTAGCCAATTTCTCGAAATTAGCACCTTTTTTTATCTCATCGTATATCTTCATTGCATGTTCATTATTTGCTTTGTCGCTACTGTTTTTATCATTTATCAAAATGTGGGAAGCTCTTACCCAAGTTTGATTAGTCGGAATAATTGCATCTACTCTATATAAAACTTCTCCTTCAGAAGTAGTAAAAGGACCTAATATTTCACCCTTCTTGGCTTTCAAAAAGGCATCGGAATAATCAGCAGGCAGCTTTGTTATATCAAGAGTATCAGATTTAACCGGAACAGAGGAATATACTTCGCCGCTTTTATCAAATTTTGCTTCACCTTTCACTATTTCCTGCTTTAGGCTTGTAAGGTCATTTTTTACTCTCTCGCTATCTTCATGCGTCGCAACATTTTTAAAGAAAACGTATTTTACATTTCTATTAGGTTTTATACTATAATCATCCAAGTGGTCTTCATAATATGCTTTTAAATCTGCATCAGTTACTTTAACTGATGAATCCGGGAAAGAATAAATACTAGCAAGAGCATATTTGGCTTTCAATTTCTGTGTTCTATTAATGAATGCGTTTTTTACTTCAGCATTACTAATATTGATTGAAGCAAGAAGCATACTTTGCAGCTTCTGACTCATCCTCATTTGTCTAACAACATTTTCGGCTTTGATCAATTCTTCACTATTCCTTGGGTCGTAAATTGCACTTTCGTATGCCTGCCTGTTGAATTTTCCGGTAGAATCAATAAAACTTTTTTTCAAAAATTCTGGTGGGTTTTTACCTAAAATGATATTTCTAATTTCCTGGTCATAGACCGTTATTCCATACTTGCTAAGTTGTTCTTGTATTAACTTTTGGTTTACCAAAGCATTCCATACCTGGTCACGAAAAGCATCCATTTGATTATCGGGGATTTCCTTTCCGGTTTGGGCTTTCTGTTGTTCTCTTTGATTTTCCACGGCCTTGGAAAATTCCTGATAAGTAATATCTTCCCCATTGATTGAGCCAACAATATCGTTTCTCCCGCCTATTGCAGTTAATACATTCGAACTGCTCACAACCATAAAAAGCACAAATATTACACCTGCTCCCAGTATAAAGATAGGGGCTAAGCCCCTCATTTTAGCCATCGCTCCCATATTTAAGCTTTCTCCAAAAGACTGTTTTATTTAGAATTACTAAGCCTGTTAAAATAGATACAAGTCTTAAGAAAATCAATTTAGATAATATTTATGTATATTTGAATCTCTATAAAAATTCACATTTAGTTGTGTTTGAAAAGAAAATTGTTGATCTGTGATTTTTATACAAAAAACCGATTATTTCTGCTAAGAGCGCTGTATTTTTAAGTGCGGATTTCTTTAAGTTACACAACATTGATTTTATAGGGTGCCAAATTTATTTTAGATTTAAGTAATAAAAGTAAAGGATGTAAATATGGAAGCGCAAAGTAACTTCTTAAAATATGTTCCCATTTTTTCAGAACTGGATGAAGAAACACTAAACAAGATTTCAAAGCTCGGGTTAAAAAAACAATTCAAAAAAGACTCGGTTGTACTCTTTGAAAACGAAAATGCTAATACTTTGTTTGTGATTATCTCGGGAAGAGTGAAAGTATCCAGAGTTAGCGAGGAAGGTAAAGAGGTTATTTTAACAATACTGGGAGAATCAGATTTCTTCGGCGAAATGGGACTTTTGGATGGAATGTCTCGCTCAGCCAATGTTACAGCCATTGAAGATTCCGAATTATTACTAATTCAAAGAGCGGACTTTTTAGAATTGCTTAATTCTTATCCTGAAGTTGCGATTGCTCTTTTGCAAGAATTGACCGAGAGACTGCGTGCTGCAGACATGAAAATTAAGTCGCTTTCCCTGAAAGACGCTGAAGGTAAAGTTGCCAGCGTTATTTTACAAATTGCTGATGATACCGGTAAAATAAAACAAGGTACCGTGGAAATTGAGAAACTACCATATCAACATGATTTAGCTAACATGGCTGGAACTTCCAGAGAAACAATATCGCGAACACTTCACACATTTGCCAAAAAGGGGTTAATAGAATTAGACGGCTCAAAACTTAGAATAATGGATTACGAGAAGTTTAAGGAATTGTACGGTTAGTAATGGGTGAAAAAGTTGATTTACATATGCATACTAACCACTCTGATGGTTTCTACACTCCGAAGCAATTAGTTCACAAAGCAAAAGAAGTTGGATTAAATACAATAAGTATTACTGATCACGACAACCTTTCGGGCATAAAAGAAGCTATGTTTTATGGAACGAAGATGGGCGTCGAGGTTATTCCAGGCGTTGAAATAAGCTCTGATGTTAAGGATAAAGAAATTCATATACTTGGATACTTTGTAGATATTGAGAGTGAAGAGCTGGACAGATACTTAAAATTTTTTAGGGAAGAGCGTCTGAAAAGAGCAGTAAGAATTGTTAACAAGCTTAACGAACTGGGATTATTTTTAACGATTGATGATGTGCTTGAAATTGCAAAAAATTCTGCTGTTGGAAGACCTCACATAGCTCAAGCTATGCTAAACAAAGGCTTAATAGGTAATTTTTATGAAGCCTTTAACAAATACATAGGTAATAATGGCCCGGCCTATGAGCGAAAAGTACATATATCCCCGGGAAGTGCATTCAAAATCATAACTGATGCAGGAGGTCTATCTTTTATCGCCCATCCCGGATACATGGAAGAAGCGCTACTTAAAGAATTAATTGATGAAGGAGTGGATGGTATTGAAGTGGTTCACCCCTCTCATTCGGGAGAACAGACTAAATTTTACAGGGGAATTGTAAATGAATATTTTCTTTTAGAATGCGGCGGTTCCGACTTCCACGGCGGCAAAAGAGAAGATGATATGAACTTTGGCAAATATCTAGTTAAATACTCAGTTGTTGAAGCTATGAGGAAAAGGCTCATGAAAAATACCGCCTGATATTATTTAATCTTCTTTATAAAAAAAAATTTAATAAACATACTCACCTATCAATATGAAAGAAATTCAAGGCGAACCTGCAAAAACAAATTATAAGTTTGCAATAATTATGAGCAAATTTAATGAGTTTATCGGAACAAGATTGTTGAACGGGACGTTGGAATGCTTTAAGAAATATAATATTAGCGAGAATAATGTTGATATTATAAAAGTACCTGGTGCATTTGAAATCCCGATTACAGCCGATAAGTTGGCGCAGTCAAAAAAATATAGTTCGATAATAGCACTTGGAGCAGTAATAAAAGGAGAAACCCAACATTTTGAATACATCTCGGAAGTTGTAAGTAAAGGGATATTGGAAGTCTCACTGAAATATGGAATTCCAGTCATTTTCGGCGTATTAACAACCAACAACCTTGATCAGGCTCTGGAAAGATCAGATTCTCAAAAAGTTAATAAAGGATTTGACGCCGCAATGGCCGCTATGGAGATGGCGGACGTATTTTCTAAATTGACAAATTCTTAATATTTACCTTTCAACAAAATTTAAAAATTGTAAATTGAATACCCATAAATTTTCAAAAAAGAACTTTTATGTTCTGAAAAGGGAACAATGAAGCTATCTATCATTATTTCATTTATGGTAATCTATTTCCCACTCTGTTTTTCTCAGGAACCGACTAATTGGAAAACATATACAGACATGAAAGATGTTGCTGATCTAGCGTCATTTCAGAACAAGATTTGGGCAGCTACTTCAGGAGGTGCATTTTCTTACGACATGTCAGATACTTCTTACAAAACTTTTCATAAGACAGAAGGAATGCAGGGAGTCATACTTACAGCAGTCACAGTAGATAACCAGGGAAGAATTTGGTTCGGAAGCAATCAGGGTATAATTGATGTTTATGACCCTGCCACAGATAAATTTAGTTCTATATTGGACATTGCAAATTCGGATTTTAGTTCTAC
>JBJKPP010000190.1:0-6407 GCA_046706145.1 Ignavibacteriaceae bacterium
GGTGTAATCTCAATTTGGAGCAAGTGAAGTTTCTTGAAACTGCGTGCCTTTTATAAGTATATTTAAAACCTAGAAAAATTAGGTTGTTATGACTCGCGAAATGTTTCGCTCTAAGATACACCGCGCTACTGTAACAATGGCCGAATTGTACTATGAAGGCAGTATTACCATTGACAAGAAACTGCTTGATGCTGCAGATATTCTTCCGCATGAAAAGGTCCAGGTAGTAAATCTGAATAATGGCAGCAGAATGGATACTTACACACTGGAAGGCCCAGCAGAAAGCGGCATGATTTGCCTCAACGGCCCAGCAGCAAGATTAGGTTACGTGGGAGACGAAGTTATTATTATAGCATATTCTCAAATGACTGACGAAGAAGCTAAAAAGCACAAGCCTAAGATTGTTCTTGTCGATAAAAAAAATAAAGTAACGCAAATCATATAGAACAGTTCTACATTTAATCTATCATTGATTTTTAGTATGTAATTATTTAATATTTATGTGAATATTTAAAGAATAAAGATGAAAAAGTACTTTTTTGCGATTTGTTTTTTAAGCTTTTCTTTGGTTGCTTTCGGGCAATTTAAGGATTCCGGATTCCACACTGGCGATATTGATCAGGGTATTATAAATAATACTAGTTCCGGTTCAATACTTGGGTTCCTAAATTCAAGTAATTTTCAAATGCATCAATCTTACAGTCTTTCTTACTCTTCTTTCGGTGGTGGGCAGGGAATGGCTCTCGGTGTATATACAAATAGCATGTTGTTTAAAATTTCACACGACCTTAATCTACAAGTTGACGCAAGTGTTGTTAATTCCCCTTACAGCACTTTTGGGAAGGATTTTCAAAAAAGTATAAACGGTATTTATTTGACAAATGCAGAATTAAACTATAAACCGTTTAAGGATTTTTCTATTTCAGTGCAATATAGCAGATTGCCTTTTTATTCATATAATCCTTTTAGTCCTTTTGGATATTATGGGCAGAGTGTTTCGGGAGGCTTTTAGCAACAGGTTGAGCTGAAAATTTGTCTATGGTAAAAGGACATCAAAATGGAATTTGCTAATTGAGTTTGAAATCCCAATCTAAAAATCTTCCCAACGGCGTAAACTTAAAGACCTCAGTTTCCAATCTTTTTTTAAATATAACTATTATTGTTCTGGTGCTGATTGTTGGCTTCCTTGCTTATTCTTTGTTTGCTAAAATAAAAGCAGGCAGTGAAATCGAGAATATACAAAAGCAAAAAAGCACCGCTATGATTCAAGTTGAAGTACTGAATGGCTGTGGGATATCAGGGGTGGCAGATAAGTTTACGGATTTTTTAAGAAAACATCATTTTGATGTTGTACAAGAAGGCAACTATAGATCTTTCGATGTGGATAATACTCTTGTAATTGATAGAACAGGAAATAAGCAGGTGGCTGAAAAGGTTGCAGAAGCGCTCGGTGTTAAAAAAAAGAATATTATTCAACAAGTAGATAAGGACTATTTGCTCGATGTCTCGGTTGTAATTGGCAGAGATTTTAATAGTTTAAACTTGCCTACCGGCAGGTAGGTCTTATGAAATAGCAAAAAGAAAGGAAATATAATTGGATTCACAGGAAGTCGCATACAAGTCAACGGAATTTATATTTGACAAAAAAGGTTTCGATGTGGTAATTATAGACCTTAGAAACCTAACTCCGATTGCTGACTTTTTTGTAATTTGCAGCGCCGATTCGGATACACAGGTAAAAGCTATTGCGGAAGCGATTGATGTAAACCTAAAGGAAATGGGAATTAGGACCTGGCATAGAGAAGGCTTTAAAAACTTAAATTGGGTTTTGTTAGATTATGTCGATGTTGTTGTTCATGTATTCAAGAAAGAGACCAGAGAATATTATAACCTGGAAAGACTTTGGGGAGATGCCCCAATTACAAAAATAGAAGACCCGGTTCTTTCTGTTGCTTCAAATAAAATGGATCCCAGTCCAAAACTTTCTAAAAAGAGTGCCTCTTCAAAAAAATCATAGCAGAGGAAGTTAATTTAATTTGAAAGAATATTTACAGCTACTTTTTGAAAAAGCTTCAAAAAAATTACTTTATCTTAAAAGCATTAATCTGATTTTCGACATTCCTAAAAATGCTGGTCACGGTGACTTGTCTTCAAACGCTGCTTTACTTCTAACTAAAGAGTTAAAAAAGAATCCAAGGGAAATAGCAAAAGAAGTAATCGAGAATTTGGATATAGACAACGCTGTTCTAAAAAAAGTAGAAATTGCAGGCCCAGGGTTTATTAATTTTTTCTTTACAGATGGTTTCGTTACTAAAATAATTGAAAAAATTTTGGCAAAAAGTGATGATTTTGGAAAGTCAAAGAAATATTCTGGAAAAAGAGCTAATATGGAATTTGTCTCAGCTAATCCAACCGGGCCTTTGACTGTTGGTCATGGCAGGAACGCCGTTGTGGGAGATACAGTTGCGAACATGCTGGAATGGATTGGTTATGAAGTTGACCGCGAATATTATTTTAATAATGCCGGCCGCCAGATGAGAGTTCTTGGAGATTCAGTTAAGTTGCGCTATCTGGAATTGCTAGGCCAGAAAGTAGAATTTCCTGAAGATCATTACCAGGGAGGTTACATAAAGGACATTGCGAAAAATCTCTTCAATGAGTTCGGTGATAAATTAAAGAATGAAAAGCCGGAAGGAGTATTTAAGGATAGGGCAGAGAAAGAAATATTTTCTGATATTTCGAAAACGCTCGAAAGACTGAAAATTAAACACAATGTTTTTTATAATGAGAACTCACTTTATGAAGAAGGAAAGATTAAGAACCTTATTGAAACTTTAGGGGAAAAGAATTTAACCTATGAAAAAGAAGGTGCCATCTGGCTGAAGCTTACCGAATTAGGAAATGAACAGGATAAAGTAATTGTAAAATCCAGCGGCGAACCTACTTACAGACTCCCTGATATTGCCTATCATGTTACAAAGTTTGAAAGAGGATATGATTTAATCGTTGACCTTTTTGGCTCAGACCACAATGCGACTTTCCCGGATGTTCTTGCCGGACTAAAAGCTTTGGGTTTAGATATTAATAAAACCAAAGTGCTTATTCACCAGTTTGTAACCATTATGGAAGATGGCGAAGTCGTAAAAATGTCAACCAGGAAAGCAAATTATATAACTCTTGATGAATTGGTGGATGAAGTTGGAAGTGACGTTGTTAGGTATTTCTTTAATATGCGGAATATTACGACGCATATGAATTTTGATTTAACGCTTGCAAAAAAACAATCCGATGAGAACCCAGTTTTTTATTTACAGTATGCTCATGCAAGAATTTGTTCAATTCTTAGGATGATTAAAGAAGAAGATTTAAAATTGTCAACTGAAAATCTTGACCTTCTAAAAACCGATGAAGAACAAAAACTTCTGAGAAAACTTCATGAGTTCGAAGAAGAAATTTTATATGCGGCGGAGAATTTCGAGTCTCATAGAATTTGCAGCTATTTAGAAGAATTAGCTGCGCTCTTCCACAGGTTTTATACCTACTGTAGGATAATCGGCCAGGAGAAAAATCTTGCAGAGGCGAGAATTGCCTTGGCGGAATCTACCAAAATAGTTATAAAAAACGGACTAACTATTCTTGGAGTCGATGCTCCAGAAAAGATGTAGATTTCTAATCCGCAATTGCTACAGAAGCAGCATAAACCGATTTGGCCCCACCTTTTAATAAAGCGCTGCCGCATTCGTTAATTGTTGCCCCTGTTGTTATGACATCATCTATCAGCAAGAGATTCTTATTTTTTATCTTATCCGGCTTTCTGACAGAAAATGCATCTTTTACGTTTTTTTCTCTTTCTGAAAGATTTAATTTTGTTTGAGATTCGGTGAATCTTCTTCTTTTTACTGCGTCCTTTAAAAGGGAAACATTCGTTCTGCTGCTTAATCCTTCTGCAATATACAAAGACTGGTTATAACCCCTTTCAACCTTTTTTAATCTGTGTAACGGAATAGGAATTATAGCATCAATTTGCCAGCTAACCATTTCATCTTTAATACGTTTCCCCAAAACATCTCCAAGGAATAATCCTATTTTAAATCTGTTTTCGTATTTCAATGCATGTATCACGCTTTGAATTTCGGTATCTTTTTCAAAGATGTAAACAGACCTAAAACCGGAAATAATTTTTTTAGAATAAAATTTTTTCTCAAACTCTAATTCTAATCTATCATTTTTTACAGATGCCAATTTCCGGAGACAGTTATCGCAAACCATTTTCTCATTAAGCCCAAGTTTTTTGTCGCAGCAAGGACAAATCCTGGGCAAGAAAAAATCATAAATCTCAGAAAGAATTTTCGGTTTTACCATTTCTAAATTCTTTCGTTAACCATATGAAATATAAAGAAATTGGCCTTTAGTTAGAAAGATTATGATTTGACATTTTTTATTCTTCTTAATCGATTCTGTGCACAATTTCGAAAACGTTATTTCGAAGGAATCTTTGACTGAGACATGTGCGGCTACGGTACAAATCTCGCTATCTTGCAAAAGGGGATTTCTCCCCCGATAAATCGGAGTCGAAATGACAGTCAACAGGCAGGTTTGAACTTTAACTTATCTTAGAGCATCCCATATCTTTTTCTAAGAAACCACTCAAATGCAAATAGCAAAATGGCAAGAATCATCAACCATTCATTTGACCATAGAGAGATTTCGCTGGTGATGATTTTCTCTTTAGAAGATTTTTTGTTGAGGTTTTTTAGTTCTTGAAATATTCCCTGATAATTTTGGTTATAATAAAACTTTCCGCCTGTTTCTTTGGAGAGTAGTTTTAAGAATTCATAATTCATCCTTGGATTTATCATTTCTATATCGACTTCGCCTATGTTAAAATTACCTTTGTCAGAACCAATAGTTTTTGTATTTCGTGCTGCTCTTCCGCTGAATGAATAATCGCCTGGTTTATTTAATTGTATGTTTCCCTCGTAAATCCCTTTACCTATAGAATTTAAAGTAAGATGATAATTGTTTCCGTTTCCATTAATATTAATATTAACTTCTGCATCTGAGATTGGATTGTATGCCTCATCATAAACCTGAGCAGAAAAGTCTACATTCTCTCCAAGTGAGTAAAGTTTTTTATTTGTTTTTATTGTTACCTGCTTTTGTTGCTCGAAATTGTTCAACCATTTTACGCTGCTGTTTATAAACTGGTCAAAAAGATTGATATTGTTTTCTACCGTTCCAAGTTTCCATTTCCAAATATCTTGAGCAAGAACTGCGATTGACCTGTGATTTCCCAATCTCCTCGTTAGAATTAAGGGACTATTTACTGGAACGTTATTAATTTTATCTTTAGCAAGAACTTCGCTTTCCGGTTTAGCTTTGTAATCGGCATTTAACTGATAAACAGGTGGCAGATTATCCCATGCATCGATTGGATTATTCGCATTGTTTTGCAAAAGAGGATTCTCAGACTGGTCAGCTTGAATATCCGGCTGGACCTGAAAATAATCCGTTGATGGGTTTGACACGGAAAAAGGAAGTTCATTCTGAAGTTGTTGGAGCACACCAATGTCAGTTTGTCCGGATACATTTATGAAGAAAGGTTTGTCTTTATTGATAATTGCTTCTTTAACCATTCTTAGAAAATCAGGGGTAGTTCCTTTTGTGGGAAAATCCAGCAGGAAAATTACATTTGCGCTATCTACAAGTTCTTGTTTATTTGCTTTTTCAAGATAAGCGCCATTTCCGATTTGAGTAATTGAATGCACCGAATAATCACTGTTGTTTGCTAAAGTATTTTTTATAAACATGAAATCTGAAGAAGGTGAGCCAGCAATTAATAATATATTAAGCTTGTTATTTAGAACCTTAACGTAAATTACTTTTCTATTATTTTCATAAGTAGATTCATCTTTTAGCTTTGATATCTCAAAAGTTAATTTCTTTTCGCCGCTTGTTTCCGGTTTGTAAGTAAAATCAACATTTTGAACACCGCCAGCATCCAGAGTAATTTTCTGAGAAGTTATTTTTTTGTTGTCTGCCGTAAAACTTATGGTAGCTGATTCACCAGCGTAACCTGTATTGAGTACAACTGCAGAGATTTTTGTCGGCGTGCATGCATAAATAAATTCATTTGCCAAAACATTTTTTATCTGAATATCTTTTTTATGAGTCGTGTCCCCAACACCTATTGTGTAAATAGGAATATTTAGTTTTTCGGATTCGTAACTCGGGTCTATTCCTTCATTTAAAACGCCGTCGCTAATTATAACTATTGATGAAATATTATCTTGACTTTTCTTTATGTTCGAAAATATTTCTTCAAAATTTGTGCTGCCCTCCGAAAAATTTGCTTTGCTCAAACTATCCGGGCTCAATTTTGTTACTTTATTTCCAAATAAGTATAA
>JBJKPP010000191.1:0-18376 GCA_046706145.1 Ignavibacteriaceae bacterium
AACTTTTATCCATTTTTTCATTAAATTATTTAGCAGAGCAAAAGGGGATTCTTTTATTATTATTTGACAAACTCCTAAAGTTGTACCAATGTACATGTTAATTCATTCTTATTGATTGGCAAGTTGTCACTCTCGATATGATATTAAGAATTCTTTGAGGCTCTTGTGTTAGTGATGCCAAAACCGCAAAATTCGATTTCCCAAAATCTTTGAATTTGAACGAAAAACAAAGAAAAAAATTCTTTCTGTAGTACTGTTTCGGGCCCCCGCTACACTCACTACAGAAGCCGAACACAAGTCGTTTTCGGTTATTCTTTTTTTAAACGCTACAAATACTACACAACCCGCTGCGAAACCTACAAGTTTTCGATCAAAGGTTTCCCTTTTATGGAAAGTTGGCCTTTTTAATCACACGATTTATTAATATGGAGCTTGGAATAAAAAGCTCCCTGGATACAGATTTTATTTTAACAACAAAAACTTTTTAGTGGCACTGAAACTATCTCCTGAAACTCCTGACCTTCCCCCGAAAAAGTGATCCAATAATAAAACTTGGAAGAACAGTTTTTGACGTGACGTCAACGGAGTTAGAACGAGAGGATTAAATAACAAATATTTTAAGTCTAACCTATTTCTTAGATAATAGACTTCTCCTGTCCAGAATTTACTTCTTGATTTTCAATTTTCTTATGTACATTTTGGCATTTAGTGATAATGTTCTTTTGAATTTAGCTCGAATATTAATCATCTGGCATTATTTGTAATCAGCCGGTCGGCGGTTCAAGTCCGTCCGCCAGCTCAATTTTGGCTCATAATTGCACATTTTTGTTTTTATTTTTCTCTGTTCTGCGTAAGTATATTTTTCTTTACTGAAAATTATTATTTCTTTAACTTACATTATCTGACTTATCATTGCATTCATCTAAGCGTCCAAAACTATTAATTTTCTAAGCCATTAGAGTTCAATATAATCAGAGGTAACCTATTAAGATTCTAATGCTTTGTTATGAGTACCCTCCAATTGGCGGCGGCGGTGCCAAAGTTGTCCATGGTCTGACCGATGCATTAAGCAAAATGAATTGTGAAATTGACCTGGTAACTATGGGCTACAAGGGATTGCCATATTTCGAAAAAGTTGGCAATGTGAATATTTATAGGGTGAAGTGTCTGAGATTTAATAAAAACATCTGCACCTATCCTGAAATGTTTACCTATATTATCTCTGCTTTTCCTTTAGTTTTAAAATTAGCCAGAATCAATAAATATATTATAAACCATACTCATTTTATTTTTCCTGACGGAGTATTAGCTTATTTATTATTCAGATTTACTGGGTTAAATTATATTATTACTGCACACGGCTCGGATGTGCCGGGTTATAACCCTAACAGATTCCAAACTCTTCATAAATTATTAACGCCATTTTGGAATGGAATAGTCAGGACGTCAAAAAAAATAATCTTTCCTAGCAATAACTTGAAGGAGTTATTCAAAGTAGCAAATGATAAAGTTGAAGGAACAATTATTCCTAATGGTATAGATTTAAACAAGTTCTCTCACCTTAAAAAGAAAGAGAAGCAGATTCTTATTGTAAGCAGGATGTTCGAAAGGAAAGGGGTACAATACGTCCTTAAAGCCTTTGAAGGGTTTGAAACAGATTACATATTGAATATTGTCGGCGATGGTCCTTTTCTTGAAAGTCTCAAGAATTTATCCAATGAACTAAATGTTCAGGCTAATTTTCTTGGATTTATGGATAATGGATCTGATGAGTTAAAGAACTTATATGAAATATCTGAGATGTTTATTTTTACTTCTGAATCGGAAAATTTTCCCATTGTACTTCTTGAGGCAATGCTTGCCGGGATGGCAATAATAACTTCCCAAAATACCGGGTGTGCTGAAGTGGTAGGCGATTCCGGAATTTTAGTTGATCCTAAAGATTCAAATCTAATAAGGGAGGAGTTGATTAAACTGATGGCCGATAAACAGCTTTTGAAAAACTTACAGCTGGCAGCTAGAAATAGGGTGGAGGAATTATTTGGGTGGGACGGGATTGCCCATCAATATATGAAACTTTATGAGAATTGCGCGGAGAACAAACATATCTAAATTATTTTATGCTGATTTAAAGATACCCAGAGGTTAATTAAAACTTTTTACAGAATGGCTTTAAGAAAAATTTGTTTTATTTGTATCGAAATTTTTGGATGGGGGAAGTATGGTGGATTCGGGCGGGCTACACGCACCATCGCAGGCGAATTGGCGAAAAGAGGGATTGAGGTATTTGCAGTTGTACCAAAAAGACAGAATCAGAAAGATTTTGAGATTCTAGATGGCATTAAGGTATTAGGTTTTGATAAATATAATCTTTTGAGAGCAAAAGAGTTGTTAATTCAATGTCAGGCGGATATTTATCATTCAGAAGAGCCGTCAATTATAACTTATTTGGCTAATAAGACATTACCTAGCAAAATTCATTTGGTTACTTCAAGGGATCCTAGAAATTTTAAAGACTGGATACAGGAAGCAATATATCCATCTGGAAATTCTTTACAGGTTCTTTCTAATATGCTTTTTGAAAATAATATTTTAGTATCTAGATCTGTTAGAAGAGCTGATGGTGTATATTGTACAGCCAAATTTCTGAAAAACAAAGTCACGAAAAAGTATAACTTAAAAGAACCTGTGAAATTTCTTCCAACTCCTGTTCAAATTCCTAAAAAACCAATTATTAAATCCGAACAGCCTATGGTTTGTTTTGTTTCAAGATTTGATAGGAGGAAAAAACCCGAGTTATTTTTCAACTTAGCTAAGTCTTTCCCTGATGTAAAATTTATTGCGATCGGAAAGAGTAGAGATGCAAATTATGAGCGCTATTTAAAAAATAAATACTCCTATATACAAAACCTGGAAATACCCGGTTTCATAAATCAATTCGAAACGGATAAAGTTTTTCAGATTCTTGAAAAGAGCTGGGTTCTAATAAATACCTCAGTAAGAGAGGGCCTCCCTAATTCTTTTTTAGAAGCTCTTGCTCACAAGTGTGCAATATTAAGTTCCGTAAACCCTGAAGATATTACGGAGAATTTTGGCTTTTATGTCAAACATGACAACTTTGCCAGTGGACTAAAACAACTGTTGAGAAATAATAGTTGGCTTACTAAAGGCGAGGAAGGACAAAAATATGTTATGGAGAATTATGAATTGAATAAATCAATTGATGAACATATAAATATTTATGAAAGTTTGGTTGCAACGAGAAGAAATTTATAACAGCTACATTTTCTATGGAAGCAAAAAATGATTCACATTATGTTTCGGTTGTCATACCAACTATAGGCAGAAGCACACTTTCGTTATTACTTGAGGCGCTTGAGCATCAAATACGAAAACCCGACGAAGTTATTGTAATGAAGGATGAATTTCGTCTTGGACCAAGTATCATGCGGAATGAGGGAATTGCTAAAGCCAGTGGTGATCTTATTGCATTTTTAGATGATGATGTGGTACCGGAAAGTGATTGGCTGGAAATTTTTATCAAAGCTATTGATGAATACAAAGCTGATGTAGTTAGTAGTAATTATTTAGAGACGGACCCTTTTCTTCATGATATTAGAGAAAGAAGAAAAATGCCCAAAGAGATTGTGATTAACCCGGGAGGATTTGCCGGAATTGGAGGCAACATAATATATAAGAAATCTGCTTTGGATGAATGCTATGAAAGAGATGGCTTTATCTTCGATGTGCAAAATATGATTACCCAGGATATTCAGCTTGCTGCAAGAATGCTTTCTTACGGGTGTAAGTTCGTATGGGTAGTTAATAATGTCAAACATCTAAGAAAGGTTAATGTTCCAAAATTTATAAAATTTCAATTTAATCGCGGAATAGGAATTCAAATTCTCGATTCGTATAAGAAATCGCACAAAAATCTTAATGTAGGTTCAGGTATGTTATGGAATGAAAACTCTCGAAGGGGCAATAAATGGATTTCTATTTTACTCCATCGAATAATTGGGCCGTTTGACATAAAAAGCTTTTCTAAATTAAGATATTTTATCCTTTTCTGGTTTGGCGAAAAAGCTAAAGCAATTGGCTTTGTGTACTCTACGATTAAGGAACGTTTTAAATGAAAAAAAAGTTTGCACTTTTAATTAAAATTATCTTAACCGTAGGGATCCTTGTTTACATTTTCTTTAAAGTACCTTTTAGCAAAATCCTTCTATCAATTTCCTCAGCGAATATAATCCTTATACTGGCAGTAATCGCTTTGAATATTCCCATAGTATTACTTTCATCATTACAGACGAAATATTTGACTGCAGTCCAAAAAATTTCCATATCATTTGGAGAAATATTAAAAATATATATAACAACTTCTTTTTACTCTTCATTCCTCCCGGGTTCATTAACAGGAGGCGCAGTAAAATGGTATAAGTTTACAAAATTTACTTCAAAATCTTCAGCTGCTGCGGTGGTCGTATTCAATAGGTATCTGGAAATATTTATGACGATTCTGATTGGATTATTATTTTCTTTGCCTATTGTTATCAGCTCAAGTTATAAATATTTGATAATATTATGGTTTATTGTTTTTGCATTTTTAATTTCAAGTTATTTCCTTTTACTCAACGTTACATTTCTCAAGAAAATTCAAGAAACGGTTGATTCAGTAAAGATACTATCCGGTTTAAGGAGTAAAATTATAAATTTAATAGAAGCCATGGTTAAATTTCATGATCTTACTATTAAAGACCATCTTGAAATTTTAGGAATAATGTTCTCATATCATTTCTTATCAATTATAGGCTTATATCTTATCGCTGAATCAGTAAACGTCTCTTTGAGCATTTTTACATTTGGTTGGATACGCGCGGCTGTAGTAATTATGTCCATGATTCCTATCTCTTACTCCGGCTTAGGTGTACGGGAAGGGATTATGATATATTTGCTTTCATTATTCAAAGTTTTACCACAAACTGCTTTTGTTATCTCGTTATTGTGGTTTGCTAAGAATTTAACAATAGCTTTGGCCGGAGGAATAGTAGAGTTAAAAGATTTTTTGATTAGTAAAAGTTATAAACCTTCTGAAGGAATTGGTAATTGAACAAAGTAGTTATTCTAATTCTTAATTATAATAAGGTAAACGACTTAATTGAATGCCTTGAAAGCGTTTTTAGATTGGATTACTCTGAGTTCAATATTGTTGTAGTAGATAATGGCTCAACAGATGGCTCGGCAGATGAGGTACAAAAAAGATTTCAAAATATTCATGTGATTAGGTTACCTGAAAACTTAGGTATTGTGAAAGCAAGAATTATGGGGGCAGAGTTTGTAAGGAGTAATTTTATGTTTGATTTTGTCCTGTTTTTAGACAACGACACGATGCTGCGACCAAGTTTCTTAAGTGAGCTCATACGAGGCTTTTCTCTAGAAAAAGACACGGGCATTACTTGTGGAAAAACATATACTAATTTTGATTCAAAAATTATTATGTCAGCGGGGGTCACAGTAAATTTATTTACTGGTTTGATTGAGGATCGAGGTTATGGGAAATTAGATAGTGGCCAATATGATTCAGTTTCCGAAGTTGATGCTTGCGGTGGATTTGGATTCCTCATTTCAAGAGATGCGTTTTTGTTTGCAGGCGAATTTGATAAAAGATTTAATTTTTATGGATGGGAGGATGTAGATTTTTGCTTTAGGGTAAAAAAGAATGGATATAAAATATTGTTTATACCTAGTGCCGTTATGTGTCATAAGGGTACAAAACTTGGTAGAGGACCAAAACCTGAATACGAAAGAAGCAAGGTTAAGAACTATTTCCTTTTTCTCAGAATCCATGCAAACTTAATTCAAAGGTTTACATGTTTCTTCATAATTCCATTTAGAGCATTATTTCTGTCCTTGAAATTAATTAGAGAAGGACACACACGCATAATATTTCAGCAAATAAAGGGATTGTTTGATTTAATAAAGAAACGAAAAAGGCCAAATCTAATTAAAGGATAAATTTATGATGAATAATCCTAATAAAAATGGAAATACTAATATGCAGATTATCGCGTTCGGTCTCGATGCAGTAGATCCTGATCTGGTCGATAGATGGGCTAAAGAAGGATATTTGCCGGTTATCTCTTCACTAAGAGAAAGCGGTAGCTGGGGCAAACTAATGTCAAATACCGAAATTTCAAGCGGGACTACATGGGCTTCCCTCAATACGGGTACTTCCGCTGCAAAACACGGGATGGGGTTCTATCATCGTCAACTTAGAACAGGATCTTATGAAATAGTTAAGAAATATGCCGATCAAATGGGGCGAAATCCGTTCTGGAAAATTCTAAGCGAAATTGGAAAAAGAATTTTAATTTTTGATATTCCTGTTATTTATCCGATCGAGAGCGTTCGGGGTGTTCAAATTGTTGGATGGGGAGAAGAGGGGTTGAACTGGGAGCAATCGTCCTTGCCACCGGAAATTATGAATGAAATACTTTCGAAATTTGGCAAACATCCTCTTGACGGTTGGTATCAAAAAGTTATCAAGTCAGTTAAAGAATGGAAAGAACTCAAGGCTAAACTGATCGAAGGCATTAAAACAAGAACAGCTATTGCTAAATGGCTTTTAGAGAAAGCAGTATCTGATTTTGCCTTAATTGGATTTGCTGAAACACACTGGGCTGGGCATTATTTTTGGCATCTTATGGACGAGACGAACCCTAAGTTTGATCCAGTTACTGCAAAAGAATGCGGAACAACTTTGCTTGAGGTTTATATGGAAGTTGACAGGTCAATTGGACAACTTTTGGATTGCTGTCCTGGCTATACAACTTTTATTTTTTCCAATACTGGCATCGGTCCTAATTATTCCGGTCAACATCTAATTCCGGAAATTTTGAAACGACTTGGAATGACGGATAATATGCCTCAGAGTAAAGGTAATAATGTTTTGAAAAAGTTATTACCGGCTTATCGCTGGGGGCCATATACTGTAAAGAAGGTTGAAAAAATTGTTTCTGCTGATATAATAGAGAAGGTAAAAGAAATCATTCCGTCTAAGTTATGGGATAAATGGACTAGACGTTTTCTTACAGTTGGCAACAATTGGAAAACAAGTAAAACATTTACTTTACCTGCAGATTTTACAGGTGCAATAAGAATTAACTTGAAAGGGCGAGAACCAAACGGCCTCGTAGAAAATTCAGAATATGATTCTCTTTGTGAAGAACTAATTCGTGAATTTAAAGCTCTAATAAACCCGCTTACCGGTGAAAAAGCCGTGACCGATGTAATAAAAGTTAGGGAAAAGTATAAAGGAGAATTTATTGATGATCTTCCTGATCTTATTGTGAAATGGGAAGGAAGTTCACCAATAACCTCATTGACCTCAGAACGCATTGGAATCGTTTCGGGGACTTTACTCGATAATCGCTCCGGAGCACATAAAACTTATGGATTATTAATAGCTAAAGGTGAGCAAGTTAAGAACGTTCATGATTTCAATGATGGAAACATTGAAGATATTGCCCCAACTATTTTATATTTATTTGGAGCAGCAATTCCCGAAGATATTGACGGTAAAATATTGATGGAAATAATTACAGCTGATTTTCAAAATGAATACCCTGTTAAGATAATAAAAGGGAAGGTATGATCGATTCTGTAGTGCGTCTAATATTCATGTAAGAGAAAAATCTTATATTAAAATGCGATTAAACTCCAATTCAATTCCGGAAAGTTTACTGCTGCCCGCCGAGACCAGCACCAAAAAGTATATAAACTAGAGCCTGGTTTTTTGTTTATTACAAACTTCCTGTTCCAGCGGCCAACTTTACCTTTTCAGCTTCTACTTTGCTGAGTTCAAGTCCGTGTCCTTGAGGTCCGGTTTCAGATTTTCTCAGCAAATAAGCAAAAGTTAAGCCTAAGAATCCTAGTATCGAGAATATCCACATTCCCAGATCATAACCTCCCGGATTCGCTGCACTGGCGCCTGCATAATCATTTGCGGCTCCAATTAATAAGGGAAGAATCATCATACCAATTTGCTGTATTAATGACATCAATGCATACGCGGAACCCAGCCGTTTTTCTTCAACAATGTACGCAACGGCAGGCCACATTACAGCGGGAATTAAAGAAAATGCAACCCCCATCATAATTACTGGGACATACAATGAAACACTACTATATGCCATCAGCAAATAAACAGGGAGTAGCAATATAGAACCTATCGTCATAAGCAGTGCACGTCTGCCAATGAAATCCACAAGCAGTCCTATTAAAGGAGTGGCAAACATCGCAGCCAAAGGTAAGTTTGAGATCATCCAGCCGGCTGTTTCACGGGACAAGTGATGGCTCTGCATAAAAAATTTAACTGCGAATGTTCTAAAGGGAAAAATTGCGGAATAAAACGTAACACACAATAATGTGATATACCAAAAAGACTTGTTAAATTTAAGAATAGTCTTAATATTTAGTTTATCAGTTTTACCGCCACCCAAAATAAATTTCTTTTCACCACGTGTTTCAATTATGTAATAAGCTATAATTCCGGCAAGCGATAGAATACCTATCAAAGCAGCAACATATAAAGGGTTCGCGTATCCTTTGTTGTAAAGGCCGGGAAAAATTGTAGGTGAGTTATCGATAGCAACTGTTCCGCTGCGGGCAAAAAATAAGTTTACTCCCATAGCAAAGCTCAACTCTTTCCCCTTGAACCACTTTGCAATTGCAACTGTTATTGCAACTATCATTGGTTCGGATCCAATTCCCAGCAGAAACCTTCCGGCCAGCATAATAAATAAGTTGGAAGAAAATGCAACCATAAAACCTGAGACAACGCATATTGATGCGAAAATAAATGCTGATTTTTTAGTACCCCATTTATCAACCAGTATTCCTCCGAAAATTAAAACTATAATTGCGGCGGCGCTGTAAGCAGAATATAATTGTCCGATATCAAGATCCGTAAAACGAAGAGCCGCTTTCAGTTGATCGGCAACAAGTGAGATTGAATCGAAAACATAATAATTGCCGAACATTGCAATACTCAAAAACAAAAGAACCACCCACCTGTAAAATGAGGATGGTTCTGTTTTTCCAATTTCTACACTAGGATTAATTGTTGACATACTTTTACTGTTGTTATTTTAATTAGATTTTCTACCCAATTAAAGGAAGCAATCTATAATTTATAAAAAAGATTAGCAACTATTTTCCTAAGCTTTGGAAGGTAAATCAAAGTCCATTTGTTCGTCACCGGTGTCGAGAGTTATTCCCAAAACTAGGCTGAAAACAATTAGCTATTTTTGCTGTTTAGTAGTAAAGCCTCCAAGATTTCTTAAAAACCAAGAGCTAATTTTTTTTCTAGATCGGAATTCTATTTTACTCAATTAAACAACCGGATTAGGCAGACCTTGAATTTCATAAAATTATATCACCCACAATTATCTTAATGTGCTCTTTTTAAATTCAAGGTATGGGAAATACATTTTTGACTTTAGTAAGAATGTCCAGGTTTTCTTAGTTATGCCGCAACAATGCGGGAAACCATGTAGATTTGTATATTTCAATCTAAGAGTGATCACTCATTTTGAATAAAACAATTATGAATAAGAATGATGATGGAAATAATGTGCAAAAAGAAGTTGTAAAAATACCGTGGACATTATTTGCATCGGAGTTTTTGGGAACTGCTATTCTGGTGGGAATAGGCGTTTCCTTTGTCATTCTCGACTTCGGCAATAATAGCCCCATCGTAAGAATGATTCATGATACGGGCCTAAGGAGGGCGATCACCGGATTTCTGTTCGGCTTAACGGGGGCGTTAATAGCTGTGTCCTGGATTGGCAAGGAGAGCGGTGCCCATATAAATCCGGTTGTTACATTAGCTTTTTGGATGCGTGGAAAAATGGGTGCCAAACATGCCGCAGGCTATATTTTTTTCCAGTTGGTCGGTGGTATCGCCGGAGCGCTCCCGCTGCTTATATGGGGACAAATGGGAAGTTCAATTAATTACGGCGGCACTTTTCCTGGACAAAATTATTCAGTTTGGATTGCCTTACTGGGAGAAACTTCCGCTACTTTCGCTCTTATTTTTCTCCTTTTCGTCTTTATAGGCCACAAGAAGTTGCGGCGATTTACTCCTCTTTTATTTCCGGTGCTTTATTTAATTATGGTGTTCTTAGAAGCACCTATATCGGGCACTAGTACTAACCCTGCCCGTACACTCGGACCGGAAATGATATCAAATTACTGGTCAGCCTGGTGGATTTATTGGATAGGTCCGGCTGCCGGTACTTTATTAGGAGTAGCCGTACATAGGATTAGATGGTTTAGGCGATTTAAAATCGAGGTTGCTAAGCTTTATCATTTTGAACATGATAGGCACGGTGTTTTTAAAGGCTCCACAAAATAACGCTGTTGACTGATAAATCATATTTGTAAGCTGGATTACAATTGACTTAAATATGCGATTTATTTAGTTTCCCTAGACGCTTTAGTTTAGGATGTCTATTTGATGTTCCCTTCTAAAGAAAACATACCTTCACTTGTTAAATCTCTCAAGGAAAAAGCTGGCCTTACCGGAGACGAAATTGAGTTCTATTTGAGTCTTCTAAGAATTAAAAAAATACGGAAAAAGGAGCATATTCTATCGTCCGGAGATGTGAGCACATCCGTTGCTTATGTAAACAAAGGTTGCCTGAGGCGTTACATAATTGATAATCATTCTAAGGAAATAATAATAAATTTTTCGTTGGAAGATTACTGGACCGGTGATTTGGAAAGTCTCTTACTGCAGAAACCCACAATTTATTTCATTCAAGCTCTGGAAGATTGCGAGCTTCTTCTTCTTTCTAGAGAAAACTTGCTTAAGGCTGAGGCCGAGCTCCCGAAGTTTAAAGAATTCCACGAAAATCTGGTACATCGTAATCACTATGTATCTCTCAGAAGGTTGTCTATTGCAACATCTGCCACACCTGAAGAAAAGTATATCCTTGCAATGAAAGAGCAGCCGCAGCTCTTTCAGCGCGTCCCGCTACATTATATAGCTTCTTATTTAGGCATTGAACCGGAGTCGCTAAGCCGTTTAAGAAAGCGAATTTTTATTAAACCCCCAAATACTTAACCAAAGTCAATGAAATAGACACCTCCCTCAGATTATGTTTGGATTGTAACAACGATATCAAAAGATATCTTGTAATAAACAAAATTTAACGGAGGTCGATATGGCACACTTACTAATCAAGCACAAAGTGAAAGATTATTCTACCTGGAAAAATGTTTTCGATGGTTTTAGAGATACCAGGAGATCCGGAGGTGAAAAAAGTTACCGGATCCTTCATCCGGAAAATGAACCGAACAACTTATTGGCGATTTTTGAATGGGATAATCTTGATAATGCAAGAAAGTTTACTAATAGTCCGGAGTTGAAAGAAGCAATGGGTAAAGCCGGCGTGGTTGAACAGCCGGAAATTTATTTTCTGCAGGAGTATGCCGGCGATAAAATATAATCAGTTGTGTGGTTATTGAACTTTTGTAAAATAATTTATCACATTTAATGGAGCATATATCATGTCAAGTAAATCTAAAGTGCTGGTTACCGGAGCTACCGGCAGCACAGGCTCACTGCTGATTCCTAAACTTTTGGAGGCCGGAATAAATGTTCGCTTATTTGTAAGGGATGAATCGAAAGCCAGACAGTTTAAAGAGCTTGGAGCGGAAATTGCAGCAGGAGACTTGGATGAGCCCGAAACTATTCCCGCTGCATTAGAGGGAATTGATAAGGTTTATTTTTTAACATGGAACGGTCCCTCCCAATTAAAGCAAGTTGAAAATTTTATTAAAGTAGTTAAGGAAACTGGGAAGAATCCTCATATAATCAGGCATTCTATGTGGGGGCCTGAGAACAGCCGAATTATAAAACAAGGCCTTCAGGCGGAAGAATTAATTAAATCTTCCGGTTTGCTCTGGACAATGCTGAAACCAACCTTTTTCATGCAGAATACTATGATGGCTGTCCAGACAATTTCGACCGGTGATACAATTTATTGGGATATGAATGATGGCAAGCTGGCGATGATTGATCTTCGAGATGTTGCGGATGCTGCATTTGCAGTTATTACAGGAGAAGGTCATGAAGGTAAGAGTTATATTCTAACGGGTCCCTCCGGCATTACATTTCATGATGTCGCTCGTGCTTTCTCCAAAGTATTGGAAAGGGAAATAAAATATGTCAGTGTTCCCGGTGAAGCTTCTAAACAGGCAATGATGGGAATGGGTCTTCCCGAATGGATTGCAAATGGCTACGTTGAACTCTCTGAGGGATTCAGTAAGAATTTCGCAGAGCAGGCTACAAGGAATGTTGAAGTACTCACTGGTCACCCCGCACATTCAATCGAGGATTTTGTGAGTGACCATATTCAGGTATTTGCTGGCCCGCAGGTAGTCAATAATTAGTTTTATTTATTGTGATTGAGATTGCCTGTTTTCTGGGAATCTCAATCTATACTTTTGATTGTAGCTATAAAATCTCCAAGGTTTTTTGGCAAAGCCAGCACTATGCGGCAGACCTTGGAGGTTTATTTTCCACGATACTAATCAAACAGTCGGCTTGATATTTTGATTCAAATGGAAAAGATTATTTGGATCATACTTGTTCTTCAGTTCAACCAGTTTTTTATATTTATCTGTATCAAATGCTGCCTTAACCTTTTCCTCAGTGGCATCAGCAATAAAGTTAAAATACTGACTCCCTGAACCGAAAGGTTTGACTGAATCGGAAAATGAACGTACCCATTTGATATGCTTATCCGGGTCTTCCTCTGCCGTCCAGGCGCCTATTATATTGAAAACGAAACGCGTATTCCGGTGAGAGAATGCAGTGTCCTTTGGATTTGCTTTTTTTACTGCACCTTCCCAATGATGAATATGTACCGCAGTGAAAGGAGAGAGAGACTTCAACGAAGAAGTTTGATCAACTATTACATCTATTAGTTTGTCACTTAGCTCTTGCAGATGCTCCGTTCTCCAGTAAGAATGAATACCCTTAGGTGCGGAGCCGTCGAACATACCTTGAAGAGCCGTATATGGAATCGGGCCCGCCAGATCTATAGCTGGGGGAGCAAACTTGCGGAGCGGCTCAATTACTTTTTCTCCATCCTCTTTTGACCCCATATAACATAGAGCGACCACGATCATTTGTGAACCAACCATTTCTTTGGGAACAAATGGTTCAGGAGGGGCAGTGAGAAACGCTGTAGTTGTTGATAGTTCATCCGGTGTTGTTGGTGCCCATTTACGATAGAATTGAAGAAGTTCTTTTGCTTTTGCAATGGGATGAAAAATAGCGCCGCCATATACCTCTGGACCTACCTTACTAAGTTTATACTTAAAGGAAGTTACAATTCCAAAATTCCCGCCGCCGCCACGAATTCCCCAGAATAGATCTTGATTTTCGGTTGGACTAGCTGTAACATGTTTACCATTTGCAAGCACAACATCAGCTGAAAGAAGATTATCAATTGTAAGACCAAGTTTGCGTACAAGCCAGCCAAACCCTCCTCCTAAAGTAAATCCTGCGATTCCGGTTGAAGAAACAAGCCCGCCGGTGGTTGCAAGTCCATTTGCCTGCGTGGCTTTATCAAATTCTCCCCATGTTAAACCCGGCCCGGCGGCTATTGTTTTTGTTTTAAGATCAACTTCAGCTTTTTTCATTTTTGAAAGATCAATCACGATTCCGTCGTCACAGGTGCCGAAACCAACGACATTATGGCCCCCGCCGCGTACTGCAGCGGTTAGATTATTTGTACGGGCAAAATTGACCGCACTTTCTACATCTTTTTCATCCTTGCATTGGGCTATGCAAGCCGGATGCTTGTCGATCATCCCGTTCCACACTTTGCGTGCAGACTCATAATCTTTATCCGAAGGTGTAATTACTTGACCATTAAAACTTCCCCTGAACTTTTCGAGTACAGTGCCATCTATCATCAGATACTCCTTTGTTATTTAATTACTGGTAAATACCTCAAAAAACTACGTTTGTAATTTTAAGCGCGTTATTATGTTAATCTATAAAGGTCAACTTAAAGTTCGTAATTAACCATATTTGAAACTAATCTGAACATTATACTGGAAAAAATTTGGGGAACTTGAACATGAAAGAATATCGTTAATTATTTTCTAAATAACAATATCGATATATGAATTTTGTTAGGGTTTATTATATACGAATTGACTTTTGAAAGGCAACGCTCTATTTTAAGATACAAAGACATAGACTTGATGCAAATGCAAACATTGTAACCTTTCCTGAATGTTTGAATAGACTTTGCATTATAGGTTACATTCTATAATTGTGCTTCCTTATATACTACTAATTCGACAATCAGTAAAAATATTTCTAACATCGAGTTATTAATTTTGCAAAATTATTTTGGCAGTAGCTATGAGTACACCCGTAAGCATTGAGGAATTAAAAAAGATTATTGCCTTGAGGGATTTACCTGATGAACATCTTAGATGGATCCTGAACCATTCGGAATATATTGAATACGAGGATAGCGATATAATTTTCAAAACGGGAGATCCTATTAATGAAATGGCAATTTTATTAGAAGGAAAGATAAACTTTTATATGAACATAAATGGAAGGCTGGTTTATTATTTTTGTTTTGAAAATGACGAGCTCTCCGGAGGACTAAGCGGGCTTCTACCATATTCAAGAATGCAAAAATCCCCGGGCACTTCTTATGCCGTTGGGAAATTACGGATACTTAGACTTCATAAAAATTATTTCCCCGAGTTGGAAAAACTTAACCCAGATTTTATTCAGCGTCTGATTGGATATATGACCGAGAGAGCACGTGCTTTTGCAACAACTCAATTACAGCAGGAAAAGGTGAGTGCTCTTGGTAAACTTGCCGCCGGAATTGCACATGAATTGAATAACCCTGCTGCCGCCATTGACAGAATATCAGAAGAGTTGGACAGTAGATTAAAACTTAACTTTGAACTTACAGAAGAATTATTGAAACATAATATAGATCCCAAACTTGTCTGTGAACTCCGCGAAACGGTGTGGAACCGGGAAAATAATAGTTTGCCTAAAACTAAAATAACGCCTCTTCAGCGAATGCAAAAAGAGGACGAGTTAAATGATTGGCTGAATAAAAAAGGGCTGAATGAGCGCAATGAAATTGCAGAAACATTAGTTGAGGCAAACATTTCACCGGATGATTTGGAAGTAATTATTGGAAATGTTAAGGACGAAGTCTTGCACGATATTTTAAGCTGGCTTGAGAATTTACTTAGTTCGCAAAGAATAATTAAAGACCTTGAAGATGCTTCCGGGCGTATAACAATGCTGGTTGGTGCTATTAAGTCTCATGTTCATATGGATAAACCTGACGACCTTTATCGTACACACATTCATAAGGATATTGAAGATACCCTTATCCTGCTAGGTTACAAAATAAGAGTAAAGAATATTAACGTTAAAAGGGTATTTTGCGATAATATGCCTGAAGTCGAAGTATATGTGGGAGAACTAAACCAGGTATGGACCAACCTTATTGATAATGCTATTTATGCTGTGCCGCAAGACGGCGAGATTGATATTGAAACCACTTGTAATGAAAAAAATGTAACAGTGCGGATTACTGACAATGGCTCGGGTATCCCTAAAGAAATTCTATCACGTATATTTGATCCATTTTTTACTACAAAGAAATTCGGGGAAGGGACAGGGATCGGTCTTGATATTGTGAAAAATGTAATTAACAAACACAAAGGCGAAGTGAAAGTAAACTCCGTTCCGGGTAGAACCGAATTTCTTATCAGCCTACCAACTTCGCAATAATTATTTTTAGAAGAAAAAATATGAATCTTCCTTTCATTATAATAATTGATGATGATCCCCAAGTTTTAAGAGCTATACAGAGGGATGTACGTAACAAGTTTCGTGAAGAATATAAAACCCTTGCTGCCGAATCGGCGATGGAAGCTCTAGAAGCAATTAAAGAGTTAAAATTAAAGAAAGAAACTGTGGCGCTTTTTATTTCCGACCAGAGAATGCCTGAAATGGAGGGCACAACGTTTATGGAAAAGGCAATGGAATTTTTTCCAGAGGCTAAAAAAGTTTTGTTGACCGCTTATTCTGATATCCAAGCCGCAATAAAAGCTATAAATACATTAAAATTAGATTATTATCTACTTAAACCATGGAGCCCTCCCGAAGAAAAACTTTATCCTGTAATCACTGATCTGCTTGAAGATTGGCAAAGTAACTTCATTCCCCAATTTGAGGGAATTAGGATAATCGGATATCAATGGTCACCTCAATCGCATCAAATAAAGGATTTTCTAACTAGTAATTTAATCCCTTACAAATGGCTTGATATAGAGACGAATGATGAAGCACAGGAATTAATTAATGCTCACAAAATTGAATCCACGGAATTGCCTTGTGTCTTGTTTGAAGATAATGTTTTGTTAAAATGCCCTGCCGAAATTGAAATCGCTGAAAAGATTGGATTAAAATCAAATGCTTCAAATGATCTATACGATGTTGTAATTATCGGGGCCGGGCCCGCTGGTTTGGCTGCAGCAGTTTATGGTGGTTCTGAAGGATTAAAAACATTAATGATAGAGAAGAAAGCTCCTGGAGGACAGGCAGGTACAAGTTCGAGGATTGAAAATTATCTTGGATTTCCTTCTGGTTTATCGGGCGCTGACTTGACCAGAAGAGCTTTGACGCAGGCCTCAAGATTTGGTGTTGAGTTTCTTTCACCATGTCAGGTTATTGATATTAGTACAAAAGATAATTATAAAATTTTATCTCTTTCAAACGGACCGGAGTTAAAAACAAAAACAATTATAATATCTACTGGTGTTGATTATAATACTTTAGAGGCAAAAGGAGTAAGTGAACTTACTGGTGCAGGAGTCTATTACGGTTCAACTACTGCAGAAGCACATTCCTGCAAAGGCAAAGATGTTTTTATAGTTGGAGGAGGCAACTCTGCAGGACAAGCAGCAATGTATCTATCAGGATTTGCCAAAAATGTTTTTATTGTAATTCGAAGAGATTCTCTAAATTCAACAATGTCTCGATACTTGATCGACCAGATTGACAAATCAAAGAATATATCTTTAATTATTGATTCTGTGGTTGTTGAAGTTATAGGAAAAAACAGACTTGAATGTGTTACTTTAGAGAACGTTCAAACACACGAAAGAAAAACTAGTGAAGCAGGGGCGTTATTTATTTTTATTGGTGCAAAACCGACAACGGATTGGATTAAGTTGGATATTTTAAAGGACCAGAGGGGCTATATTGAAACGGGCAGGGAATTGTTTAAGCACAAGAATTTTAGAAAAATCTGGAAGCTTAGGCGCGATCCGCTTCCTCTAGAAACATGTGTTCCCGGAATTTTTTCAGCAGGCGATGTTCGGGCCGGTGCTATGAACCGGGTCGCTTCTGCTGTTGGCGAGGGGGCAATGGCAATTAAGCTTGTACATGAATATATGGCAGGACTTTAACTAAACGTTGAATGAATATAGTTGAAGTTTGATATGAATCTACTAAATTTATAAAAATATTGAGGTATAAATGAAAAGATATATCGTCATTTCTCCCCATACAGCTGAGGAATGCAGGATGGCTGTGAAACAGTTCAGAACTTATAACGCAGGATTTCTCACTCGTTTTGAATGGGGTTGTATGGATAATGATCATACTGCTTATGTAATAATTGATGCTGAAAGCCATGAACAAGCTAAAATGTCTGTCCCTCCGGTTTTCAGAGAGAAAGTTAAAGTTGTCGAGCTTACATATTTCGACCCGGCGAAGAAGAGCGATCCAATTCATAAATAAACATACGATACAAAGAACAAATGCTACACCCTTACTTTGCAGCTTTTCTTCTTATGGTACAACTTCAACAATTCTAGACGCAGATGGGGTTAAAAAGGATTGCAATTAACATTGGAATTAATTGGCCTTAAATAAATTCCGTATAAAAATTATGCGGGAATAAAAGTACGAAGAAGTTCTTTGTGCAGCATATGTTTCTTCCTGTCTTTTTCTAAGCTGCGGCGCACAAGCAGGTTTTAGTCGGGGAAGATGAAAACTCCATTCCGCACACCTTTATTTCAAACCAAGAATAATAAAAAATTTTGAGTTCATTTTGCAGCAAGATATTGGACGCCGAAAAATTCATTTTTATCAGTCCAAACGTTCTTAGTAACATAAAACTCAGAGGCTAATTCTTCAAATTCCTGCAAGGAATATTTATAAGAATATTCAGTGATAATATTTTCACCCTTTTCAAAGTTGAACGCCGAACTTCCTAAGCAGACTTCTTGGTCATCG
>JBJKPP010000192.1:0-2434 GCA_046706145.1 Ignavibacteriaceae bacterium
AGCAAATCTAGCAAGGATATTAATGAGCTGATATCGATGGTAGGATTAGGTGGTTACGAAAATCATCATTCTCACGGCTTAAGTTACGGTTTTAGATTTAGAGTATCTTTAGCGAGAGCATTAGCAGTTCACCCTAAAATAATAATTCTAGATGACTCGCTTAAATTGATGGACCACATAACCAGAAAAGAGGTTTATGATATGTTGGGACATGTTGTAAGGAAGTTCGAAATCAAATTTATCCTGTCAACTACAAATATTACTGAAGCTTTGTTGTTGTCTGACAAAATTTTCTTTATGAGAAAAAAGCCGGGAACTATATTTCATGAATTTGATGTTAAAAGAAACTGGAAAGATAAAGACGAAACTGAAAAGCACGAAAACCTTCACACTTTGAAGAACGAAGTGATAAACATTTTTAGAGCTGAAAAAATGAATCACGATTTAAGCTTTTCAGCTTAAAAAGTTTATTGTAAAATGGCCATTTCTATTAGTTAATATAAATGAGTAATGAAAAGAGCAAAGCGATAGGAAATTTAAATGTCATTGGAAAATAAGATTGAAGAGTTGAGGAAGAAAAAGGAATCTGCTAAAGTTGGCGGAGGCTTTGATAAGATAGAAGCACAGCATAAGAAGGGAAAACTTTTTGCAAGAGAAAGAATTGAACTGCTTGTTGATGAAGGAAGTTTTGAGGAGGTAGACACATTCGTTGAACATAGAGCAAATGATTTTGGCATAGACAAGATGCGAATTCCGGGAGATGGAGTTGTTACCGGATTTGCAAAAATTGATGGAAGACCTATCGCTTTATTTAGTCAAGATTTTACCGTTTTTGGTGGTTCATTGTCTGAGACACATGCTGAAAAAATTGTGAAAATAATGAAATTAGCGATGAAAGTGGGAATTCCCGTAATTGGACTAAATGATTCTGGTGGTGCAAGAATCCAGGAAGGTGTTGAAAGTTTAGGCGGTTACGCAGATATTTTTCTTCTAAATACCCTCTCTTCGGGTGTAATTCCGCAAATTTCGGTAATTATGGGGCCCTGCGCTGGTGGGGCGGTCTACTCACCTGCTATAACTGACTTCATTTTTATGGTGAAAAGCACAAGTTATATGTTTGTGACTGGCCCAAATGTTGTGAGAACAGTTACACATGAGGATGTCTCCTTTGAAGACCTTGGCGGTGCTGAAACTCATGCTTCAAAAAGTGGTGTTGCTCATTTTATTTATGACAATGAAGTGGAAACACTTTTGAATGTGAGAAAGCTAATGAGTTATTTGCCTTTAAATTACCTGGATAAACCTGAAGATATAGAATTTAATTTGAATTCGGTTGTGCCGGATAACAGATTAAATACTATTATTCCAGAGAGTGCAAATAAGCCTTATAATATGAAAGATGTAATTAATCTTTTGGTTGACGACCAGGACTTTATGGAGGTTCACTCTGATTATGCCCAGAATATAATTTGTGGTTTTGCAAGATTAGGTGGAATGTCATTAGGCATAGTTGCTAATCAACCTGAGGTTTTAGCTGGAGTGTTAGATATTAATTCGTCTTCAAAAGCAGCGAGATTTGTGAGATTTTGTGATGCTTTCAATATTCCATTACTAGTTCTGGTAGATGTTCCCGGATTTTTGCCAGGTACGGAACAAGAATGGAACGGCATTATTCGACATGGTTCGAAACTTCTTTATGCTTTTTGTGAAGCAACTGTTCCTAAAGTTACTGTGATTACAAGAAAAGCTTATGGTGGCGCTTATGACGTTATGAATTCCAAACATATACGAGGAGATTTTAACTTTGCGTGGCCTTCAGCGGAAATTGCTGTGATGGGGCCTAAAGGTGCTGTAGAAATAATATTTAAGAAAGAAATTAATAAAGCTAAGGATCCAGAAAAAGAGATTGAAAAGAAACTTGCTGAGTATGTAGGGAAGTTTGCAAATCCTTACATTGCCGCAGAGCGTGGATATATAGATGATATTATAGAACCAAAAGATACAAAACTCAGACTAATAAAATCATTTGAATTGCTAAGAAATAAAGTTGATAAAAATCCAAAAAAGAAACATGGTAACATACCTTTGTGAATTTAAGTTATTGTCCGGTAATAAGATAATGACATCTGTTAATTTTTTGCTTGATAAAGCTGTATTTAAGAGTTATATTTTACACTTTATTTTTAGAGAATCGGAAGGTCTTAATGGGTAAGAAAGTTATACTGTTCGCTGTGATTATTTCTGTCTCACTTATATTTTTCAGCTGCTCAGCTAATAGAGAAACTGTTAAAAACAATGAAACGAGTTATGTGCCTCCTCCAAAGACCAGTATAGTTAATGAAATGCTGGAACAAGCTCGTCAGTCTTACGTGGCTGGTCTCCAATCAGAAACCGAAAATAATCCTTCCAAAACAGTAGCTCACTTTGAAGATGC
>JBJKPP010000193.1:0-13508 GCA_046706145.1 Ignavibacteriaceae bacterium
CTTCTTTGTGTCCTAATTTTCCCCAAAGTTATTTTTATTACCGCTTTCAGTGTTCTTATTATTTCCGATTCCATTGCTGCATTAATCGGCAGAAAATTTGGGAAACATAAATTTCTTTTCAAAAGTCTTGAAGGAACTTTAGCCTTTTTTATTAGTGGAATAATAGTGGTTTTATTTACACCTAAAATAGATTATTTATTTGGGGAATATATTATAGGAGTAATTGGCGTTGCTATTGGTGCAATAGCGGAAAATGTTTCTTTTGGTTTAGCAGATGATAATCTTGCTATCCCCATTTCAATTGGTATCACAATGTGGCTTCTCTATTCTTTTATGATGCCAAACTTACAGCTAATTCTAAATAATGTTCCGAGGTAGAAATGTCAAGATGGATTTATGTTTCAATATTTGCTTTTTCAACTTCCATAATATTAATATCATGTAATCCTAATCAGCAGCCTGCTCAGGGCAATGAAGATCAAATTTTTGTCGTTGCTGATTCAACTGAATATAATACATTAGAACCCATTCTAGACTCTACGTTTGAAAAAATTATATATACTCCCCAACCGGAAAAATTGTTTGACCTGACTAGAATTTCAACTAGTGAGATAGAAAGATACAAAAAGAAGAAGAACTTAATTATAGTTGCTCCTTTAGATTCGAAATCAAATACGGCCAATTATGTAAATGCAATAATTGATTCAGCTGCAAAAGCTAAGATTATACAAGAAAATGGAGCAGTTGTTAGAAAGTATAATCTTTGGGCAAGAGGCCAGTTAGTAATGGTTCTAACTGCGCCTACGATGGGTGAATTGAAAAAGGAAATTAATAGTAATAGTGATAATCTTTTGTATGCTTTTCAGAAATTTTCGGACGAAAGATTGAAGCAAAATTTATATAACAAAGAGTATGAAAATAAGAAGATGATGGGCAAATTATTTAAGCAATTCGGATGGGTTATGTATGTAGAGCAGGGCTACAGCTTAGCTGTTGATAATCCTAAACATAATTTCATTTGGTTGAGAAGATCCCCAGGGACCAATATGGAATGGTGGATTTTTATTCACTGGATTGATAATGCGACCCCAGCTGATCTTAATCCAGACTCTATTAGAACAATCAGAAACGATGTAACAAAACTTTTTTACAGAACTACCAATGACAGTGCATGGGTTGTTGTTGCAAAAGATTATTACACAACAAATGAAGTTAACTTTAATGGGCGTTATGCAATTATGACACAAGGATTATGGGAATTAAATACCAAAGGTATGGGCGGTCCTTTTGTCAGTTATACTTTTTTCGATGAAAAATCTAATAGGCTTTATATGGTTGACGGCTCACTGTACGCCCCAGCTTATTATAAAAGGAATCTTATACAGCAGATTGATGTGCTTTTGCAGTCCTTTAGAACGAAGGACCAGATGAGCAAAAAAAGGATAAGCGATTTATTAAGTGATGCCAAGTAGTGTGACTACTCTCCTAAAACTTTCAATAACTCTTCAGGCAGCGGGAAAGAAGGAAAATTATCTTTCACTTTTTTGATATACAATTTTGCTTTATTTACGTTGCTGAAGCCGATTTCGTAGATTGCTCTTCTTTCAAGCATACTTGCCACATTTCTCTCAATAAATTTGCTGTATGAATTCTCGTTCTTTGGAAGCCGGAGAGTAAAGTCCGGGGCTTTTGCCGGAACATAAGAATCTCCTTTCACAACTTTAAATAAGAACAAATCTGGTACTAATGTATAACCTTTTGGCAAGCTGAATTCACCCCGCTGCATCTCGTTTTCAACAAGTTCCGGAGCGATGTAGAAGTTTCTTTTGTCAATATTTGTTGCCACAAGGTTTGTCATAATGGCCCTGTAAAGTCTTTCCAGCAAAGCCGAATCATAATTGCCGCCTTCTTCAAATGGTCTCACGGCGTTTTTAAACTCGTCCACCAAGTCTTGAATTCCCGATAACACATCCGGGTAATTTCTTTGTAATTGGCCATAATACCATGACCTCCTTAAAAGCTCTTTGTCAATTACAGCAACGTCTCTTCTATAATTCTCAACATATCTGAAATAATAAGATTCCGAACCAAAATAATCCCATTCATATGTCAATACGATAGAATTTTTTGAGACACTGCTTAAAATATCTTTAGTATAGTCATGAAAAATGTAATCGTTATGCTGGTCGACTTTTGGAAAATTATAGTAAGATTCGATAACAATAAAAACTGCAACTAGACCCAGGGGGAGGGCAGCGTATTTCTTGTGAGACATCAGCAATTTTGTTAACTCTAAGATGCCAAACACTGAAATATATGCTAACGAGATATAAGCGAGAAGAAAATAAGAGTCAATATCATGAATATCGTAGTTGATGGAATATATAATTGTTGTGAAGAAGGAAATACTAAAAAATGTAAGTAATCTAGTCGAATATTTATAAGCGAATAAAATCCCAATTAAAATTATGAAAGATGAAATTCCAAATTCTGACGGTAAATTAGTGATAAAATAGTTGAACTGTTTCCCTGCAGACGCAAAGGAAGAAAACATCCAAACTCTGTACTGCGCTCCTGAAACATGATGGATCAATCTTTCGAGATTCGACGGATTGCCCCAATTTAATACAGGATTTTGACTGGCCCTAATAACTAAGTATGAGTAGAATACTATTAATACAGAAATAAAAATGGGAAGCATTTTCACCAGTTTAAGAAGAGAACCCTTCCCAAATTTGTTTTTATAGAAATACAAATAAGCCGCAGCAGGAATAATCAGGATTGTGGTCATATGATTTGTAAAACCCAGAGCCAAAATCGCAGAAAATATAAGCCAGTCTTTCATACGATTATTAATATAGGCCTTGAGAAGAAAAATAATGATCAGATTAATTAAGAAAATGTGCAGCGGATAAACCTCCACCGACGTACTTTGGCTCCAGAAGGTTTTTGAAAAAGCAAGCAGTAATCCAACTAAAATCGATGCTGTAATCTTTATGTCTTCACTTAGGAATGGAAATCTATTCTTACTAGCCTTTTTGTTTTTAGGTTTATCTTTAATTTGATTAAAGTGTCCAGCAAGCTGCGAAAGGTTATCTAAAATATACTTAGCGTTGTATATAAAAATTCCAATTCCCAAACTACACCAGATCGAAGCTAATAAATTAAGCTGATAAATTTTTGAAAAAGGTAAAGGGAGCAAGTAAAACAGATGTCCGACGAGCGTGAACAATGGATATCCTGTGGGATGAGCAATTCCGAGCAGTGCCTGCACAGTTGCTAATTCTCCAGAATCAATTTCAACTACAGACGGAGCGAGTGTACATTGATAAATTATAAAAACCAGAAGAACGGGTAAAAGCCAGTAATATTTTTTTATAACTTTCAAAGTTTACTTGAAGTATTTGAAGAACAATTGTGAAATAGATTTTATAATATTATCCAAATAAATTTCAAAATCTTCAGTTTTTTCAAAATTCATCTTTGCAGCTAAAAGAGGATTATTCTTTCCGTTTTTATAAATCAACGGGTTTTTATTATCAAAAATTAACTGGTTCTGAAGCTCAAGGTTTTTTAAGAAAAGAAAATTTTTTTTCACGTCTTCAGATTCAGGTAATTCCCCTGTTTCATTAAGAAGATCTATTTTCTTAGGCGTGTCTATTCCCATGAACTTCTTGTACAACTCACTATGCTCTAACAATTTCTTCTGAATTATGAATTCTATATCCGAGAGTCCACCCCTGCTCTTTTTGATATTGAAGACTTTTGCTATCGACGAAAATTCTTTTGGATACATCTTCTTCCGCATTTCAAATAATTCTGAATTGATAACATTATCTTCCAGCGACTCAACTCTATTTGATAAAGAATTAACTAGTTCGTTAAAAATTTCGTTATTACCTGATACGAATCTGAGTTTTGAAAAAGCTTGTAGTTCCCAAACTCTGGCTCTTGAATTTATGTAATTTTTATAACTTTCAATTTCCCAAACAAGCTGACTGCTTTTTCCTTCGGGTCGCAGCCTGCAATCTACTTCAAAGGGAGCAAAATTGGTTCTTAATTCAGTAAGAAAGTCTTGAAATAAACTCTGGACATTACTCATATTTTCATGTTTCTTTACAATAAGTATCAGATCTATATCCGAAGAGAGCGTCATCTCTGAGGAACCGAAACTCCCCATGCCAGCAATAAAATATTCTTGTTCGGTTAAGTTATTCTTAAGAAATTCTGATGCGTGTTTTTTGATTTCCTGCGTGAAGAAGTAACTTAAAGTCTGAGAGAATTCATTTATAGAAATTAATCCCAAGGTGAACTGTGCTGCCAGACTAAAAGTTATCTTTTTTGTGCTGAACCTATCTGCCGACAGGCAAGATTCAGAGATTTTATTTTCTCCTAGTTTTTCAAAGATACGTCTTGACAAGAAAAGTTCTCTCAATTCTTTGTCTTCAGCAAAAAGATTAATTGCTTTTTGAGAAAATTCAAATAAACTTAAAAAAGAATGGAAAAATTCTTTGTCCTGAAATTCTTTATACCAGATTGAAAGAAACGGATCAAATTTTATAAACCTTACAAAATTGTCCAGTACTTTGTCTGGGTTTTTAGAGTTTTTTAGATATTCAACAAAAGTGCTTTCAATCTTACTAAACTCTTCTATGGATTTTTGGTCAAAATGTTTTTGTCCGAGTAATCCTTTCCCCGTCTCTAGGAATTCGAGATTCTTTTGTGCCTTGGAGGGGTTTTCGAAATTAATTTTTTCTTCATGTAATGCTTCAGAATCATCTTCATCCTGCTGGGTAATAGAATTAAAAATACTCCTTACTTTTTTCCTTTTTTCATTAAGTTCCTTCAAAAAAAACTCCGAACTCTCAAAGCCCATAAAGTTACTAAGTCTATCCAACATCTGGCCATCTTTTGGTATGCTGTGGGTTTGCCTATCGTTCATCAATTGCAGAAAATGTTCGATTTTTCTGTAGAAAATATAGGCTTCAGACAGAATATCAACTTCAGTTTGTTTCAGGAGATTATGTTTTTTTAGCTGCTCAATTGCCTTTTGAGTGTTGGGAGTTCTTAATTCCGGTATTTTGCCGCCGTTTAATAGCTGTAAAGCTTGAACCGAGAATTCTATATCCCTGATCCCTCCTGAAGAAAGTTTTATGTTTTCAGCACTATCTAGATTTTTTTCTATATTGTCTTTTAATTTCTTAATCTGGTCTAAAGGTGAAGATGAAAAAGAAGATGGATAAATGAAATGTGTCAAATAATTAATGAATTTATCATGTAATTCTCTGCTGCCCGCAACAAAATCCGCCTTGATGAGCATCTGTCTTTCCCAATCTTCGCCCCTGCTTTCGTAATAATCCATGTAAGTAGAAATAGATCCGCATAGAGGAGAATTTCTTCCGTCTGGTCTTAGTCTAAAATCCACCCGGTAGATGTATCCTTCGCTTGTTATTGAAGAAGCTTTTTCTATAAATAAATAAATTGCTTTAATCAAAATCTCGTGATACTCTAGATTTTGAGCTTTAAATTCATGTTCATAAAAGATAATAAAATCTATATCAGAGCTATAATTGAGTTCGTTGCCTCCCAGTTTACCGAGTGCAAGTAAGCAATAGTTGTTTTCTATCTCAGCAAGTCCTAGTTTAGTTATAGTTTCGTTGTAGCAAAGCTCGAATAATTCTTTAGAGATAACTTTGGCAAGTATGGAAAGTTGTTCTGTAGTTTCTGAAAGGGAAGAAATTCCAAGGATATCTCTCACACCAATTCTTAATATTTCTCTTCTTTTAGTTGTCTTTAAATAATTTACTTTTGTCTCGAAGGATTTGTAAGAAGCTAAAGAGGAATTGACTGCATTTCGAAATTTTTCTTCTTTAAGTCTTTCTTCAAGAGTAGAAGGATTTGAAACCAGAAAGAAGAATTCAGGGTTTCGAACTAGTATATCTGTCAAATAATTACTGGTGCAAGATACAGCGACTAAAATTTCTGCATGAACCGGGTATTTTATACAGTCATTTAAAAAAGAGAATTTATCAAACCTGCTGTTTAAAATTCTTAAGAAATTAGACTCTGCTTCTGAATCAAAAAGTCTGTTACCAGCTTCTTTCTCAATACTTTGTATAAAAATTTCAAATTGTGCTGGGGCTATATAGCCGGCAGAAATTTCTGCAATTTTACTAATGAAATTTTCACTTATATTACTATGAGAATTTTTCCCGGACACGTTATCCTTCTGAGTTATAAAATATTTGTAAATAAAAACATATGCGCAAATTATTAAAGTTGAAATTAAGAGGAAACTTAATAACCTGTTCCAGGGTTTAATTTATTAAAATTAAGTAAATTGCATTTCAGAGCATCTATAATTAATTTTAAATTTGATTAAAATTGACGGAGTTTATCTTTAATGATTGATATAGTTAAATCGGTCTTTGGCGATAAGAATAGCAAGGATATAAAGCGATTATGGCCTAGAGTAGATGAAATTAATACTGAATATGAAAAGATTAAGAACTTAACTGATGATGAATTAAAAGCAAAAACAGGAGTTTTCAAGGAAAAAATTCAGACTTACACTGAAGAAACTCGCAAAGAAATTGAACAAATCAAGGAAAAACTTCATTCAGATGAGGATTTTGACAGACAAGCTGCATACGATGACCTTGATGAGTTAGAAGAAGAATTAAATGATGAATATGAAGATATCCTTGATGAAATCCTCCCTGAAGCTTTTGCTGTCATAAAACTAACATGTGAAAAACTGCTTGGGAAATCATGGGTGGTTGCCGGACATAAGGTTGAATGGAATATGGTTCCTTATGATGTGCAGCTAATGGGCGGCGTTGTACTTCATCAGGGTAAAATTGCTGAAATGGCAACCGGTGAAGGAAAAACTTTGGTGGCTACTTTGCCGTTGTATTTGAATGCCTTAACAGGAAGAGGCTGTCACCTGGTAACCGTTAATGATTATCTTGCTACCCGTGACGCCGAGTGGATGGGTGAAATATTTAAATTCCATGGTCTGACGGTCGGATGTATTACAAACACTATGTCCCCCGATGAGAGAAAAAAAGAGTACGACTGCGATATAACTTACGGCACTAATAATGAGTTCGGTTTTGATTATCTGCGGGATAACATGTCCATCGATAAAGAATTTCAGGTTCAGAGGCCTCATAATTATGCAATTGTTGATGAAGTGGACTCAGTATTAATAGATGAAGCTAGAACCCCGCTGATAATTTCCGGACCAGTCGAAGTTGATGACCACAAATTCTACGAAATGAAACCCAGGGTTGAAAAACTCTACAGAGTGCAATCCAATCTTGTTGCTAAATTGGTTCAAGATGCTGAGAAAAATTTAGACGGAGAAAATGGCAACGGGGGTAGACATGATGCAGGCATGTTTTTATTAAGAGCTTATAGAGGACTGCCTAAAAGTAATAAGCTTGCAAAAGTACTTAGTGACCCGGAAAATAAGAAACTCATGCAATCAACTGAAATGGAGTTTTTGAGAGAGCAAGCTAAACATATGCATGTTATTGATGATGAATTATATTTTGTAATTGATGAAAAAAACAATACAATTGAATTAACTGATAAAGGTAGAGAAGAGCTAGCAAAGGGTTCCGGAAATGAGAGCAACTATTTTATCTTACCTGACCTGGGAACTGAAGTAAGCAAGATTGAAAATGAAAGTGAACTTAGTGAAGAAGAGAAAGTTAAAAGGAAAGACGCCCTTTATCAGAAATATTCCGAAGCTAGCGATAGAATTCATACAATTAATCAATTATTAAAAGCTTATACACTTTTTGAAAAAGATGATGAGTATGTAATTACTGAAGATGGAAAAATTGCAATTGTAGATGAATTTACAGGCCGTGTTCTTCCTGGACGCCGCTATTCTGACGGACTTCATCAAGCTATCGAAGCGAAAGAAAATGTGAAAGTAGAAAAAGATACACAGACACTTGCCACTATCACACTTCAGAACTATTTCCGAATGTATAATAAATTGGCGGGAATGACAGGAACTGCAGAAACTGAAGAAGCGGAATTTTTTGAGATTTACAAGCTGGAAGTTGTTGTCGTCCCAACCAATAAACCTGTTATAAGAGACGACCAGGATGATGCAATATATAGAACGAAGAGAGAAAAATATACTTCAGTCATAGAAGAGATTGAAGAATTGAAAAAAGAAGGACGCCCGGTTTTGGTTGGAACTACATCGGTAGATGTTTCAGAAACGTTAAGCAGAATGTTGAAGAGAAAAGGTATCGCACATAATGTTTTAAATGCCAAGCAGCATCAAAGAGAAGCAGAAATTGTTGCGCATGCGGGTGAGATTGGTGCTGTTACTATTGCAACCAACATGGCAGGTCGTGGAACTGATATAAAATTAGGTGCTGGTGTTGTCGAAAGAGGAGGACTATTTATTCTCGGTACGGAAAGGCACGAATCAAGAAGAATTGACAGACAACTAAGAGGTAGATCGGGAAGACAAGGAGATCCCGGGACTTCTAAATTCTACCTTTCTCTAGAAGATGACCTGATGAGATTATTTGGAAGTGATAGAATCTCAAATGTTATGACAAGAATTGGAATTGAAGAAGGGGAAGTAATTCAGCATAAGATGATAACCAAATCAGTGGAGAGAGCACAAAAGAAAGTTGAGGAAAATAACTTTTCAATAAGAAAAAGACTTCTTGAATACGATGACACAATGAACCAGCAGAGAGAAGTTATTTACACGAGAAGGAATAGAGTTCTTCAGGGCGATAGGATGAAGAGTGAAATCTATACCATGCTCGAAGAATATGTGAGAGATGTTGTTGATAAATATTTTAACGATGTTTTGGCTGATAGGATTAAGGAAGATATTTTTCAAAACACGCTTGTTGAGTTCAAACTTGAACCGGAAGAATTTGAAAGTCTTGGTGATGAAGGAGTTGTAAAACGAATCTTAGAAGCTTCAAAAGGATTTTATGCCAAAAAAGAAGAATTGCTTGGACACGAAATGATGACCCGCCTTGAAAGATACGCAATGCTAAGTGTGATTGACCAAAAATGGAAAGAGCATCTGCGGGAGATGGATGATCTAAAGGAGGGAATTGGGCTTAGAGCATACGGTCAAAAGGATCCGCTTGTTGAATATAAAACGGAAGCCTTCAAACTTTTTGTAACACTGCTTGACGAAATTAGAAATGACGTTGTATCATTTGCATTCAAATTTTTCCCACAAGCTCCTGAAGAGGTTCAAAATAGAAAAAGAAGACAGGGTGGCAGAATGGTAGAGACAAAACAAAGTGTACAAAATATAGGTTTAAAAAGAGCACAGCCTGCGGAAGTTTCAGAACCTGCAGGAAAACCACAGCCTGTTCGAGTTGGAGAGAAAGTGGGAAGGAATGATCCATGTCCTTGCGGAAGCGGTAAAAAATATAAAAATTGTCATGGAAGGTAGAAACTTCTTAAATTTTTATAAGAGAACAAAACATGAAAAAAATTGAAGCAATAATACGTCCTTTCAAATTAGACGAAGTAAAAGAAGCACTTACGGAAGAGGGTGTGCGCGGCTTGACGGTGTCCGAGGTAAGAGGATATGGAAGACAGAGGGGACACACAGAAACTTACAGAGGAAGTGAATATAAGATTGAATTTGTTCCAAAGATTAAGATCGAAGTGGTCGTTGAGCCAGAAAAGGTTGATAGAATTGTAGATGCAATCTTAAAGACAGCCAAAACAGGAGAAGTGGGTGACGGGAAAATATTCGTTTACAGCATAGAAGAAGTTGTTAGAATTCGAACCGAAGAATCGGGAATGGAAGCATTGTAAACTTGCCTGTCAGTAGGTAGGATAATTTACCTTTCGTATATTTTTTATCTTTTTTAGCTTCAATTATGTTATCTAAATCTTCGTTGAAATCATCGATAAAATATACTTTAATTGCTTCGTTAATTTTCCTAACAGGCTGCGGTCTATGGGAAGATTTCACCACTTACTTTAACCTATATTACAACACAAAAGATATTTTTAACAAAGCCGAACAAGATGTAAAAAATCAAAACCAGGGATTATTCTTGCCGGATGACAAGTTTGAAGTTCCCTCCGATGCAAAACAATTGTTCAACAAAGTAATAGCGAAATGTTCGGAAATTCTTCAGTATGATCCGACCTCCGCCTACGTGGATGATGCACTCTTAATGCTGGGCAAGTCATTTTATTATTTGAGGAATTATGAAAAGGCCCAGAGAAAATTCCAGGAGCTAATAGCTACACAGAAGACTAGTGATTTATTATTACAAGATAAACTTTGGCTTGGTCGAACCCAGATTAAATTGAAAGATTATGACGATGCGTTAACTACTCTTGACGACGTTAGGAAAGAAGGACTAGCCGGAGGACAGGATGAAGTTGTGAATCAAGCGTATATAGAAGAGATTAAGTTTTATATAAACAAGGAAGATTATTCGGGAGCGATTAATTTTGCAACGGAATTCTTAAAGCATTCAAATGATGATGAGGTAAACGCAGAAGTTGAAAGTGAAGTTGGTACTCTTTACGTTAAGCTTAATGATGATGAAAATGCTATACGTGCGTTTAATAAAGTCTTTGATTATTCTCCGTCTTTCGATGTGGAACTAAATACCAGGCTGGCACTTGGAGAAGCTTTGAGAGACGGCGGACATCCTAAACAAGCATTGGAATTATTCTCAAAGATGAGGAACGAGGATAAATTTTCTGATTCTGATGATCAGATTTCAATGGAAATTGGATTAACTCAAATGGCTCTAAATGATTATGATGGAGCTTTAAATACTTTAATGTACGCTGATACAACTTATAAAAGTTCAAAAAATATTGGCATGCTTAGATATGTAACTGGTGAATTATATGAAAACGATTTGCATAACTATGACAGCGCTCTTGTTTATTACAATCTAGTTGTAAAATCACCCATTAGTGAGGAGTACTTACAAAAAACTAAAGATAAAATAAGAGTCCTTAATAGATTTGTCGATTTAAGACAAAATTTGGATATGTATTCTAAACAGCTTAGCTACTTATTGGATCCAAAAACTTTTAGCAGAGACTCAGCAAATTATTATGGACAGCTTCAACAGGAAATGATTGCGAGGTCGCAGGAACAGCAGCAATCACTTTTTGCTACCGGTAGGGAGAAATTAATTGAACAAAGACAGGATGAAATAAATAGTATGATAAGGGCAAAAGGCACGCTGAATATGCCCGCACCCATTCGTCCGACTATTTCTGCAGATTCTTTGAGAAACCTAATTGGCAAATACGATTTTCAATTGGGTAATATATTTTTTACAGAGTTAAATGTTCCCGATTCTGCTTATAAATATTACACAATCGTTCTGAAAGATTATCCAAATCCTGCATATCAGCCAAAAGTTTTGTTTGCACTGGGGAGTTATTATGAAACAATAAACGAAAATCGTAAAGCTGACAGCCTATACAATGTTGTGTATAATAATTATAAGAATGATAGGGTAGCAAACGCTGCGGCACAAAAGTTAAACAAACCATTATTAGATGTCGATTTTGATCCGGCCCAGGTTCTATATGCAAGCGCCGAACAGAAGATGGACAGTGCAAAGTACGATACCTCAATCAGAGATTTTTATAACATATATAAAAAGCATCCACATTCCGACTATGCCCCAAAGGCTTTATATGCCGCTGGATGGATTCTTGAAAACAAGCTCAACTTGAATGATTCTGCGGCGGCAGTATATGATTCTATTTACAATAAGTATCCACGCACAGTTTATGCACAGGAAGTTTCCACTATGTTGAATTACTATAATCAAGAGATGGCCAAGAAGAAACTAGCAATAAAAGATTCGCTGGCGAAAGTTCAGGCAGAGTTGAAGAAATCTGAAAAAGAAACGGCTAAAAAGGATTCGCTAGGTACAAATAAAAATTTACCACAGGGACAGAACGCTAAAGGAAATCTTGAAAACAACGAGGCTTTAAAAGATACGAGCAAGAATGCAATTCGACAGGACAACAGTATTACTAAGCCTAAATTTAAAACAAGATAGTAAAACAATTTATGGTAAATTCAGTTGTCTTACTCGCAATTACCGGAAAATGAAGTAGGAAAATTATTCGAAACATTCCTGCAATTTTACCGAAAAAAGAAAATTCTTTTTATTTTATCTTATATACCTTTTGTTTTTTACTTTAGTATTCCATCTTTAGAAATACCATTCTTGAAATTTTCACATATTAGAGTTACTTCTTTAATGGAAGAAAGAGCCCTTCAACATCGTCTTTTATTTTTTCCACGTCAGCAATGGGTGAGCATAAACAGAGTTAATCCAGATCTGTTAAAAGCTATTATTTCCATAGAAGATGAATCTTTTTTTATAAATAAAGGAATAGACTGGAAACAAGTCCACGAATCAATTAGAGAGAATGAAAGAGGAGGGCATATTGTTAGAGGAGCAAGTACAATAACAATGCAGCTTGCAAAAAATCTTTTTCTGAGTACAAATAGAAATTTTTTTAGGAAGGTAAAAGGAATAATATTGGCATTTCGAATGGAAAAAGAACTGTCAAAAAGAACTATTTTGCAAGCATATGTAAATGTTGTAGAGTGGGGAAAAGGGATTTTTGGAATTAAAGAAGCTTCTGAGTTTTATTTTCATAAAGAGCCTTCAAATTTAACTTTGAATGAATGCGTTAGATTAGCTGCTGTAATTCCATCACCTCTTGTGCATGCACCTAATCAGAACACCGGGTACGTTCTTAGAAGAAGCTCTATAATTCGCGGCAGAATGAATTATGTAAAATTAGATTTTGGGAATAGTATTGAATAGAAAATTATTGCTTGAATTAATTGAGGAAGGGGAAAGTGCAGTATGTGAATTTAAAAGGAAATTTTCTTCCTATGAGAAAATTGTCCGTGAAATGATAGCTTTTGCCAATACTAAGGGAGGCTACTTGATATTCGGAGTAGATGATGATAAAAGTTTGGTTGGAGTAGAAAGCGAGAAAGAGATTGCTGAGCTAATTAGGGAGACTGCGTTAGACTATTGTGAACCACCCCTCGAATTCAAAAATTATTTTCTGGAGGTGAAGGGAAAAGAAATAGTAGTAGCTGAAATACCGGAATCAGATTTTAAACCTCATCGAATTCAAGACTACCAGGACAAACTTGATATAAGTAAAGCTGTCATTACAATACGAGTGGCAGATAAAAGTGTGCTGGCAAGCAAAGAAATGATTAGAATAATGAGGGCAGAAACAGAAAATAAAGCTCTTAAAAAATACTCCATTGGTCCGCTTGAAAAATCGGTTTTTAAATATTTGGATAGTAATGAATCAATTTCAGTTAAAGAGTTGGAAGATTTATCGAACATTTCAGAGCGCAGAGCATCAAGAACTTTGGTAAAAATGGTGAGAGCTAAACTCTTGGCAATTCATGTAAAAGATAACGGAGAAGAGTTTTTTACATCAATCGGATAAACGTTTAATAGATT
>JBJKPP010000194.1:0-10234 GCA_046706145.1 Ignavibacteriaceae bacterium
TACTTTTAGCACCTGAGAGGCCTTTTTGATGGAATAAGTAGTAATGGTTGATAATTCCATAATAAATATTTACATTTGTACAATTGATAAAGAACTGAATTATTTATTAGAAAATTAGTATAAATGATAATTAAATGCGAGAAATGTAAATAATTATGTTAAATAATCATTCAAAAAATGATAAGGAGTAACAATTATGTTGATTAGTGCAGCTCGTTTGAAGGCTGGCATAATTGAGAAGTTCGGGAGCCAGGCTGAGTTCGCAAAAAAGTTAGAAGTGGCCGAGGGACAGGTTACTCGTGGTATTAGGAGTCAGACGCCAAAATTCATTGCAAGATGTAAAAGAGCAGGTATTGACATTGAAAAGTTAATGGCTGAGCAAAGGATCGAGGAACAGGATATGGAAAAGAAAGTCAGCGCAGAGGAGAGAATAAAGGAACTTGAGAAGTTAGTCGAACATCAAGCGAATTTGATAAAGTCATACGAATTGATCCTCGAAAGCAGATTGGAAAAATTGAAAACTGAACCTCAGAAATAGACTACATATCATTCATTCAAAAACACGGGAGGAATTATGGCTACTATAAGAATAAGGAAGGGAAGGCTCTTTCTTGACTATTATGATTCGGGCGGCAAGAGGCATCGAAAGGCCTTACACCTGGACAAGAATAGGGAAAATATGAGTAAGGCTAGGATTGAAAAGAAGAAGCTTGAGTATGAACTCGAGGCGGGTATTCATATTGAAAGAAAGCGTAGAGTTAATAGAGAAGCAAAATCTCTATGTGAAGGATTTGAGGAGTTCATTGGTCTGCGAAAAAACTTGAGTGTCGCAACTATTGAATCGTATAATTATTCTTTTAAGAATGTAGTAAACCTTTTCGGTGACGCAAAAATAAGAGATATTGATGAAGCTAAGATGGAACAACTGGAGAGGCTGCTGAAAACGAGGATCTCTGAAAACTCAGTTGCGTCTTATTTCAATAAGCTCAAGGTGATCTTCGAATATTTCAAGAGTCAAAGGTACATAGAAGTGAATCCGGTACCTGACAGACAAATGAAGATTGAAGAGCCTTTGGCATTTGAGAGAAAACAAATTGAAGATATCCTGTCTAAGTTAAAAAAGAAGAACCGGAAACATTACCGCGTAGTTGCATTATTGACATTGACAGGGATGAGGATTTCGGAGTTGTTGAGGTTGAGTTTTGACGATATTGATTTTAAAGAAAATATTATGGTAATCAGAAATACTAAGGGAAGGCGAGAAGATAAATTCCCGTTATATGAAGAATTGAGAGAATTTCTTCTTAATGAATTTCCAAATCGAGAGGGTTTCTTGTTCGATTATAAGAGTAAGGACTCTATGAAATTTTTTAAGAAGTTCTTAATTAAGGAAGGATATTTTGATTATAATTTTCATAATTTACGGAAGACATTTATTTCTAAGTTGGTGAACAGCGGAATGAATGTCTTTGACGTAATGAAGCTTGCTCGTCATCGCAACATCAATACAACACTGAAGCACTACACTGCATCTGAGTTGGCCAGGATGGGAGATGAGATAACAAGGCGTGCAAATATGGGCACATTTTTGGGCACACTGCACGAGAAGCCTTTGAAATTAGTGGAAAAAGCTAAGAAAATGAGGGATGTGGCTTGAATGGCATTCAAGAGGTCAGGAGTTCGATCCTCCTTAGCTCCACTCATAAGTTACAAACAACTAGTTAATGGGGCTATAGCTCAGCTGGGAGAGCGTCTCGTTCGCAACGAGAAGGTCACCGGTTCGAACCCGGTTAGCTCCACGTAATACAACGCATCTCAACTTCTTTATATAAAAAATAAAAATTTTAACTTACTATCTATTTCCAAGTTATTTTGTGTTTTTAAAAATGAATGGTATTTTTACTAAATGTAGTTATTGAATAACAATGAATCTGCAATAAACACTTTGTATAATTAACCGCTTAATGAAACGTACGATATGAATAAAACACACACTCTTTTTATCATTCCTAAAACAAATCGTAAAGGTTTATTTTATTCACCATATATTTTATTTCTGATTGCTTTTAGTGTAGTGTTGAATTTTGGTAATAGTACATGTGGTAAAACCTTCGGGGGGTTGCACAACCATGCAAAAAAAAGTGACAACGCTATAATTAAAGAAGAATTTATATTCAAGAATCCACCCTTTGCTTCTTGCCATGCTTCAACAATTGTACAGGTAGGTAATGAACTAGTTGCAGCTTGGTTTGGGGGATCACATGAGGGAAGAGCAGATGTATGTATTTGGGTTTCACGCTATGTTGGTATGAAATGGACGAAAGTCAAAAAAGTAGCAAGTGGAATTCAGAAAGATGGGAAAAGATTTCCTTGTTGGAATCCGGTACTTTTTCAACCTAAGAGTGGCCCATTAATGCTTTTTTATAAAGTTGGTCCGTGGCCTGCAGCGTGGTGGGGAATGCTGATTACATCAAAAGACGGAGGACGAACTTGGTCTGCACCTGAACGATTGCCTGACGGCATACTAGGTCCAATCAAAGATAAACCTGTTCAATTATCAGATGGGACTATTCTTTGCGGCTCTAGTACTGAGTTTAGCGGTTGGCGTGTACACATGGAATGGACAACTGATTTAGGAAAAACTTGGCACAAAACCGAATCGCTCAACGACACAAGTAAGTTTCAGGTAATTCAGCCTACTATATTGGTGCACGGCAAGAATGATATACAAATTCTTTGTCGAAGTAAAGAAGGTGTTATTACGGAATCTTGGTCAAAAGATGAAGGTGAAACCTGGAGCAAAATGCAGGCAACTGATTTGCCAAATCCAAATAGTGGAATTGATGCAGTGATGCTGAAAAATGGGATTTCACTTTTGGTTTATAATAATTCAAAAACCGAACGAACGCCATTAAATGTTGCAGTATCAAAAAATGGTAAGAATTGGAAAGATGTTCTTGTTTTAGAAGATCAACCAGGCGAATATTCTTATCCGGCAGTTATACAAACTTCTGACGGTATGGTTCATATTACCTATACATGGAAGAGATTATTAATTAAACATGTTGTTCTTAATCCAAATTTACTCATTCCTAAAACTATGTTGAATTCAAATTCTACAAAATGAAATTTAGTTGTTATCTATATTGAGATAATACCAGCATGTTGAAGTTGAGAAAGTTAACAGAAGAAGATTACAAAATCGTAGCAGAACTCTTGGGACAGTTAGGTTACAAAACTACTTTTTCACAAGCATTAGAAAGGATAAAGAAAGTAAATAATGAGCAGAATGGAACCACATTTGCTTCTTTAAACGATGAAGGAAAAGTTACTGGTTTTTTGCAAGTTGTTTTGAACGAACGGCTCACATCGGAAACTTGCGGAGAAATAGTAAACTTGGTTGTTGAAGAAAAGGAAAGAGGCAAAGGCATAGGGACCGCGCTAATAGAAGTCGCAGTAAACTGGGTAAAAGACAAAGGCTGCGATAAATTGAGAATTAGGTGTAACACGATACGTACAGATACACACAACTTTTATAAGCATCTGGGATTTAAGGAAAAAAAGACTCAAAAAATATTTGATAAAGACATTTAGTCATTTTGTTTATGTTAGATGAGATTACCGTAATCATTGTACATTTCAAAACTTTAGACTACACAAAAAAGGCGCTCAAATCCATCAGGAAATTCTATCCGTCTATTAAGATTATTCTTGTTAATAATGGTGATGATGAAGAATCAAGATCGTTTCTATTTGAATTTGCTGAGAGGGATGTAAATATGTTATTGTTATCGCCTGGGAAAAATTTACATCATGGACCAGGAATGCATGAAGCCATTAAGCATGTTTCATCTGAATGGTTTTTAACTTTTGATTCCGATTGCGAGATATTAAAAAATAATCTTTTCGAAGATATGTTTCGAAAAATTGATGAGAAGACTTATGCTGTGGGTGAGATAATTAATATAAATAAGTATGGATTTTTTGTCGGGAAAGGAGAAAAAAGTTTTGAATATGTTCATCCAAAATGCGGATTATTCAATCGTAAGATATACTTAAAACTTCCACCATTTGAAAAACATGGCACACCTTGTATTACAAATCAGTTTCAGGCCAGAAAAGATAACTACAAATTAACAAATTTTCCTGTGGATGATTATATTCATCATGTTCAAAGAGGGACTGCTGGCATTTATGGATATAAATTGGGAGTAAAGGGAAGACTAAACTGGATAAAAAATAAATTCTTTTCCTAACTTTCCAATAATTATTCCCCGATTAAAGTTACCACAATTCTGCGGTTTCCACCATGATTTCTATGCTCACACAAGTAAATTCCCTGCCAGGTGCCAAAGTTTAATCTGCCATTAGTAACAGGAATGGAGATGCTGCTCCCAAGCAACACTGATTTTATGTGGGAAGTCATATCATCTAAGCCTTCATAATTGTGTTGGTAGATAGAAGAATCTTCGGGTACAATTCTTCTAAAATATGTTTCCATATCTTCCCGTACTGTAGGGTCTGCATTTTCATTTATCGATAGGGAGGCTGAAGTATGCTGAATGAAGACATGCATAATGCCCTTAGAAATGTCTTTAATCTCACTTACTTCAGAAATTATTTCATTTGTTATTAAATGGAACCCGCGACCCTTTGGTTTAAGCGTAATATTCTTTTGTATGATTTTCATCTTCGCATTAAATTTTATGTCTTTGTTATTATTTAGGAAATATTTGAAGTATCCGGTTCATGGGGAGTCAAATTATTTTGCTGTCATTCTGGAACGTGCACTAAGAAATAATCCTTAGCACTTTTGCCAATAGAAACAGCTTCTTTTTTTGTCATGTGCATTTCATCCGGAGTATCCTCATCATGACCTGCTTCGATAATCGCAAGGTCTGAACCTTTTGCATGTCGGACCAATTCTTCACAATAGGCTGTGTCACCACCATAACAAATTTTTATACCTTTGTATGTAAATTTGTATCCGTAAGCCGGTACCTGTCTGGTTTTATGTGTGTCATGAAGATATTCTTTATGAACTACAGGAAATGGCTTAATTGTAACGTTCCTACTGCGGAAACTTCTTTTTGTATTCTTAATTTCTTTCAGACTGATTTCATATGAAATTGTCGTCGCATAAACTTTCTTAAACGCGTTGTAAATACTTTCTATCTCTATACATCCTGCAGGATAGTGTATGGCAAGTGGAGTGGTTTTATGCATTACTCTTAAGTAGGTTAAGAGAGACCAGACTCCGCCAACATGATCATGGTGACCGTGTGTGATAATAATATCTGAGACCGATAATATCCGCTTCATACTTAATTCATTATTAAGGTCTCTTAGTATTCCGTCACCAGGATCAATAACAAAAATATTTTCGTCAGCTCTTAATAAAATTCCTGTAGCAATATTCGGGATAGAACAGAAAATCTTGATGGAAAAATTATTCTTAACCCATGATATTGGATACTTCTGCTCAGCCATTAATAGTTCCTATTATTTTCTTCCTTGATAATACTTACAGTTCTTAGGGTCTTTACATCTTGCAAAGATGTTAAATGAATAGCTTTCTACATCAAACCCAAGTTCACTACTGACAGTGTGAGGGACCCTCTTGATTTGCGCATTTGTAAATTCAATTATTCTACCGCAGTCCATGCAGATTAAATGATCGTGACTTTGCCTTTTAAAGTTGCTCTCATACCGTGTTAAGTTCTCACCAAAATTTCTCTTGCTAAGGAGGTCGCATTGGACTAATAATTCCAGAGTTTTATAAACCGTTGCCCTGGAAACTCTAGACTTTCTATTCTTCATTTCTATGTATAAATCGTCGGCTCCAAAATGTCCTTTTTGGTCTAATGCTGCATCCAGAACTTCGAATCTTTCAGGCGTAATTCTATTTTTTTCGCTCTTGAGAAACTTTCTAAATATTTCTGTTGCGTTAGGTTGCTTCAATTCTCTAAACTGACCTAAAAATTACTTTTTTATTAGAATAATATAATTAGATAATTATGAAATATAAATGAATTTCCCCAAATAATGTCCAATTGGCATCCTAATTGAGCAATAAAACCAGATAATGAAAAATTGTGTTCTATTGGACAGAAACTTAAGATGCTTTAGATACTTTGGTAAATAAAACATCCAAAAGGTAAAAATGCTGAAATTTGCTCCGAATGACGTGTTGTCTATCAGTGATAATGACATGTCAAAAAATCTTCACAATTTATTGGGAAATAATAAAAATGCTTTCTACAAGTATGTTTTTTCAACCCATACCTACACTTATTTTAGCGATAATTTAATTGAAATAACCGGTTACACTAGGGAAGAACTTAATGAGATAGGTTTCCCGAAGATTATCGAAAAGGTGGTCAAAAGTGATGAGGATGTACACGAGCTTCACAATGGCGATTTCCATGCAATAGAGGAACATTACGGTAAATACCTCTTAAAAACTAAAAACAATAACTTGAAATGGGTTGAAGATATTTCTTTTGCATTTAGAAATGATAATAATCAGTACGATTATAGCATTGGAATGCTGAGAGATATAACCCAGTTCAATAACTTAATTTCAAAACTGTATGACGAAAAAGTTTACTTTGATTCGGTACTAGAGTTGACAGGAATCATTTATGTTCTTCTTGATAAGCATAATGAAATTAAATTTATAAATGATAAAGGAGCACAAATATTAGGTTACAAAATTGAAGAACTATTAGGGAAAAATATTTTAAATCTAATTCCTAAAAATAATCGCGGACTTTTCAGCAAGGCACAATTCTTCAATGAAAATAAATCCTTCGAGGCATCAATCATTACAAATTTCGGTGAGGAGAAAATTATTTCATGGCAGTTTAAAGAAGAACTAAGCCGCGATGGTTCGGTTGAATTTAAAGTATGTTCAGGACAGGATATAACATTTAATAAAAAACAAGAAAGAATTCATAAAGTTATTTCAGGCATTCTGGATGCTTCCAACACCGAAGTTAACCTTAAGCAGTTATATAAGTTTATACATGAATCTGTGAGCAAGTTGATGCCTGCTGAGAATTTTTATATCTCACTTTTTGACAAAGAAAAAGATTTAATCACCTTCCCTTATTTTGTAGATCAAATTGACAAGTCTGCTCCTCCTAAAAAAAGAGGCAAGGGACTAACCGAATATGTTTTAAGAATGGGTAAGCCTGCACTTATTAATAGAGAAAGTGATGAAGAATTGCTTAGTAAAAAAGAAGTAGAATTAATCGGAACACCTACAGCTATTTGGCTTGGGGTTCCGCTCAAAATTCAGAATAATACAATTGGAGTAGTAGTAGTGCAGGATTATGAAAATCCACTTACTTATACTGAAAATGAAAGAGATATTTTAGAAGTTGTTTCTTATTCAATTTCAAGAGCTATAGAAAGGAAGAGAGTTGATGAAGAAAAAACTGTTTTAATACAAAAGTTAAAAGAATCTAATAAATCAAAGGATGAATTGTTTTCCCTGGTTTCACATGATTTGCGAAGTCCTTTTAATTCTTTACTTGGCTTCTCAGAAATATTAACAAGTGAATTTGATACGTTGACACAAGAAGAAATGAAAGAATATTTGAATATTATTTATGAAACTTCAAAAAATCTTTATGGTATGACAACTAATTTGTTGCAGTATTCTCGATTCCAACTTGGTACTATAGAATACAACCCAAGGAATGTAGATTTTAATGGTTTAATCCAAAATAATATTAACATCTTTAAAGGGCATTTGCTTAGAAAAAAACTTTCCTTAACCCTAGAACTGTTTAGTCAGATTAAGGTATTTGCAGATGAAGACATGATAAATTCTGTAATTCAGAATCTACTCTCAAATTCGATCAAGTTTACAGACAAAGAAGGTGAAATAATAATTTCAAGCAGTATTATTAATAACGAAGAAGAAATTAGCAAATTGGAAGTACGTGTTAAGGATAACGGTATTGGTATGGACAAGTTGACCCTGGAGAAAATTTTCAACGAGCACGTGAGATCAAACCCAGGGACAGATAAGGAATTTGGCTCAGGTTTGGGCCTGCTGCTTGTAAAACAAGCAGTAGAAAAGAATAAAGGTTCAATCAAAGTGGAAAGTGAATTGGGTAAGGGAACTACCTTCATTTTTACTTTGCCGCTGGCCAAGGAAGAGATACTTGCGTAAAACTTTCTGCATATATCCAATATAGACTTGATAAAACTTTTTCATAAGCTTAGATTTCAAAGTCACAATTCGTACTTCAATTTTGAAATCCAGTTTATTAGTAACCCTTACGATTCTTTGTCTTGCCCTTGCGCAAGAACAAATTTTTGCACAGAATAAATATTACACAAAAACAGTTGCGGATACGTTTCACATCTCATTAAGAAATTATTATCCCATTTCAAGGGTTTCAATTTTACCTAACTCGGAAGAAATTTTCTTAAAAAAAAAGAAACTCAGTAAAGATCAATATACTATTGATTATAAGGAAGGATACTTTACTCTCTCAGACACCTTGGCTTATTCTATTTTTGATACTGTAATTATCCGATACAGAGCCTATAACCTAGATCTTAATAAAGTTTATGAAAAAAGACGGCTTGTAACCAGGTTCGAAAAAGAATTGCATGATACTGTTAGTGTCGCTAAGGAACAGGGAGGAAGTTTATCGGAAAATTCTATATTTGGAAGCGGCATTGAAAAAAGTGGAACTCTGGTTCGCGGATTTACAATAGGAACGAACCAGGATTTATCGTTAAACAGCGGACTTAGGCTCCAACTTTCCGGTAATCTTTCCAAAGATATTCAGGTTGTTGCTGCACTAACTGATCAGAATACCCCAATTCAACCACAAGGTAATACCGAAAAACTAGATGAACTAGATCGAGTATTTATACAAATAAAGCATCCTCTTGTTACTGGTACATTTGGTGATTTTTACCTGCAAAAGTCGCAGGGCGAATTTGGTTATGTTGATATGAAACTTCAAGGACTTTTGGGAGAATTCCATTATAGAGATGATAGCGCTTATGTTTCAATTGCAAGCTCAAATGGGAAATTTACAACTAACCAGTTTATGGGAATAGACGGTTCGCAGGGACCGTACAGGTTATACGGTGCCAATAATGAAAATGATATCATTATTCTTGCGGGAACAGAAAAAGTATATCTTGATGGAATTGAAATGAAAAGAGGTTCCGGAAATGATTACACAATTGATTATTCAAATGCCGAAATAACTTTTACTCCTAAAAGACTGATTACTTCTGCGAGTCGAATTACAGTAGATTTTGAATATACCCAAAACAATTATGCGCAAAACTTCCTAGGATTCGGAGCGAAAACAAAGTTGCTTGATAGGAAACTTGATTTGCAGGTACAGTATCTGCAAGAGGGTGATGACCAAAATTCTCCACTTAATCTTAGTTTGTCTGACAGTGATAAGGCTATTCTTGCAAATGCGGGTGATAACAGATTAAAAGCTGTAAAATCGGGCGTAACCTTGGCGCAGCCTGATTCTTTGGGAAAAGTGATCGGAACTTACGAGAAGGTTGACACATTGATCGATAGTAAAACTTTTACATACTACAGATATAATCCCGGTGCTGCAGATGCAATTTATAATGTTACATTCAGCTACGTTGGCAGCGACTCCGGTGATTATGAGATGCAATCTCTGGGAGATTATTATTTTGTGGGTGTAAAAAAAGGAAACTACTTGCCTGTGATTTTTCTGCCTTTGCCAGAACTAAAGCAGGAAGCTAATATTGTATTAGGCTTTTCTCCTGATAAGGACATTTTAGTAAACTTAGAACTCGCCGGAAGTTATTGGGATAAAAATAGATTCTCAACTTTGGATAATACAGATAATTTTGGCTACGCGAGAAATTTTCTCTTTAGTTTGAATCCCAAGAATATTTCACTCGGCAGCCTGGATTTAGGAAAGGTGGGATTTTCATATAAGGACAGGTATATTCAAGATAGATTTACATCTTTGGATAGAATTGATCCGGTAGAATTTGATAGATATTATAATATAACAAATCCAAATACTCCGGAGAATGAAGAATTAAGAGAAATAAACCTTAATTTGATTCCTTCCAAGAGTGTCAAGTTGAATTCCATGGTGGGTATATTAAACAGAGGCAGCTCTTTTAATTCTGATCGGTACAACAATACAATTTCTATTGCGGCAGGCAATCTCAACCTGGATTATAATTTGGATTATGT
>JBJKPP010000195.1:0-2121 GCA_046706145.1 Ignavibacteriaceae bacterium
AATCGTTGAAAAATTCATCTTCTCTTGTCCATTCCACCTGAACAGGTTTTCCTGTTAACTTAGCAAGACGAGCAGCTTGATGAATTTGAATATTCCTTGATTTACCACCAAAACCTCCACCAAGAAATGGTGGAATCACATGAACTTTTTCTGCCGGCATATCGAGTTCTTTTGCAATTTCATCTTTAGCCGGAAATGGTGTTTGAGTTGAAGCCCATACAGTAGCTTTTCCTCCCTCTACTTTCACCACTGCGGTATGTGGTTCCATCGGCGCGTGTGCTTTATAGCCATCAAGATATGTTGATTCAAAAACATTCTTCGAATCTTTCTCTCCCTGTTTAATATCACCGCCATCTGCAATAATTTCGCCCTTTGGAGCAACCTTCAGCAGATGGTCAAAAATATTTTTGTCGTTAATGCCTGTATTGGGTTTGTCATATTTTGCTTTGATCTCTGAAAGCGCAACGCCAGCTATATCAGGATATTCGTGCAATACTGCAATGAGATCGTCTTCATGGATTACTTTAACATCTTTCATTTTCTTTGTTTCGCTTAAATCAACACTTAATAATTTTGCACCATGTGCGGGAGGACGAAGTATTCTGGCATAGAGCATCCCAGGAAGCTGAATATCAGCTGAATATTTTGCTCTTCCAGTCACCTTTTCATAACTATCCCTACGAGTTACAGGTTTCCCCATAATTTTAAATTCCGAAGGTTTCTTGACCGATACCTTTTCAGAAACTTGCCGTTTAATTTTTTTACCTTTCGCAAGCTGAGCATAAGTTATTTTTTTACTCTTGTTATTTTTAGCATACACAACACCGTCATCAGTAATTAAATCTTTCACCGGAACATTCAGTTGTTTTGATGCTAATTCTTTTAAAACCTGTCTTCCTTCGGCACCCGCTTTACGCAGAGGTGGTCCAAAGAAACGTGTAGTCATCGAGCCGAAGGTGCCCATGTCCCATGGACAAAGATCAGTGTCTCCCATTACCATATCAACTGAATAAAGTGAAACATCAAGCTCATCGGCAAGCATCTGTGCTAATGATGTTATAACACCTTGCCCCATTTCTATTTTCCCTGTAAAACATGAAACATGTCCATCTTCACCTATCTTAAGAAATGCATTAAAATCAGTAGGAAGCCCCCTGCCCTGTCTTTCTTGTGCAAAGACTTTTAAGTCACCCAGAGTAAAAAGGATAAAAATGCCGCTTCCTGTTATTTTGAGAAAGTCGCGCCTATTTATCGAATAATCAGTCGGAATATCTTCAAAATCAATTTCTTGATAATTATCTTTCTTCATTTCAATGTCCTCCCCTCATTTCTTCAGCCGCAGAATGAATTGCTAGAACTATCCTTTTATGTGCACCACAGCGACACAAGTTATAATTCATTCCATCTATAATATCCTCAGTCTTTGGATTTGGATTTTGACGTAAAAAAGAATAAGCTGTAAGTATCATTCCCGGAGTGCAGTAACCACACTGGAGTCCGTCATGGTCCATAAAAGCTTTCTGAAGCGGATGTAACTTTCCATTTTTCTCCAGACCTTCAATTGTAATTACATTTTGATTTTTTATACTTTCTATAGGTGCCAGACAACTTCGCACAGCCTGGTTGTTGATAAGAACGGTGCATGCCCCACAGTAACCTTCGCCACAGCCGAATTTAGTTCCAGTCAACTTAAAATTTGTACGCAAAACCCAGAGAAGCTTCCGGTCGCTATCTACATCAATTTTTACGGGCTTACCGTTTAGGTTAAATCGAACGGTTTCAATCATTGTTCTCTCCCTTTTTAAATATGTACCCGATTTTTATTTAATACTTAGGTTCGAATTAGAAAAAGAACAAACTGTTTAAGCAGCGATAATTATTCAAGGGAATGGGCTTAAACAGTTAAACAAAACTCAGGGATAAGTTTTACAGTTGTAGTAATACTTTGGATTGGAATAAGCAAAATTTGTCCCCTCCTCTTTTTTCTATTATCTAACCTGCCAAAAATAATCTTAATTTGCAATGGAGATTACCGGGTCGAGTTCCGATTCCCTTTTTTCAAGACAATGACTTCTTATAAAATTATCTCTAATCTTTTGTTTACTCTGCTATTAGTTCAAA
>JBJKPP010000196.1:0-4509 GCA_046706145.1 Ignavibacteriaceae bacterium
CAATCTTTTATCCTGGTGTCGAGATTTTAAGTTCGATTGCAGTAGGATTAATAATATGGTATGGCGGCGGAGAAGTTCTAAGACATACTGTAACCATTGGTGATATTTTCGCCTTCTTACAATTTACCGAAATGTTCTTCAGGCCCATTCGAGATCTTTCGGATAAATACAACATCATGCAAACCGCGATGGCTTCTTCCGAGAGAATTTTTAAGCTTTTAGACAATAAGACTTTTATTAATAACGCTGAAAACCCTACATCCTTAAAAGAAGTTAAAGGAGAGATAGAATTTAAGGATGTCAGCTTCGCTTATATTAATGATGAATACGTACTTAAGAATATTAATTTTAAGATTAATCCGGGAGAAACTGTGGCAATTGTCGGGCATACAGGCGCAGGTAAAACCAGTATTATAAATATCTTAACACGATTCTATAATCTTAATAAAGGTCAAATTCTTCTTGATGGTGTAGATATCCAAAATTTTGATAAAAGAGAATTGCGGAAATTTATTTCTATTGTTTTGCAGGATGTTTTTCTTTTTTCAGGAACAATCAGTTCAAACATAAATTTAAATGACGAATCAATTTCGAGAGAAAAAATTATAGAGGCATGTAAAATTGTTGGGGCAGACAGGTTTATACAAAAACTGCCGAATAAGTACGATGAAGAAGTTAAGGAACGCGGTGCAACATTAAGCGTTGGCCAAAAACAATTAATTTCTTTTGCTCGTGCTTTAGTATTTAACCCCCAGATTTTAATTCTTGATGAAGCGACATCCAGCGTAGATACAGAAACAGAAATTCTTATTCAAAAGGCAATTGAAAAACTGCTTGTAGGGAGAACCGCTATTGTAATTGCACATAGACTTTCAACTATACAAAGCGCTGATAAAATTATTGTAATGCATAAGGGCGAAATTAGAGAAACAGGAAACCATCAAGAATTACTAGCTAAGAAAGGAATATATTATAGATTGTATCAGTTACAGTATAAAGACCAGGAAATTGGAAAGGCAGTTTAAGTTATGAGTTTCCCAAATGCTTCCGAAATTGTTAGAAAAGAAATTGGTTCGCTACCTGGTGTAACATTTCACCCGCATCGGTTTGGAGGCATTGAATTTAAGCTTTTGCGAAGGGAATTGGGACATTTACATGGAGACTATCTTTTAGATATCCCTTTCCCTTTGAAGATTAAAGAAAAACTAATAAAAGAGCATAAAGTTAAGCCACATCACATTTTGCCCAAAAGTGGATGGATTAGCTTTTATATAAATAGTAAGGAAGATGTCGAAGAAGGAGTTGAACTCTTAAAATTATCATATAAACTGGCTCAAGAAAAATATCAGAAGAGCTTACAATCTGCTAGCAACCAGCAAACCGGTAAGATGGGATAAAATCCCTTCGAGTTTGCTAAAAACTAATTTTATTTTAAATTAGACAAAGCATAATAACCAAAAACAAAACGTACTCAAAAAGTATGGCAAAAATGAAATTTATGACGCTCGCAAGATTTATTATTGAACAGGAAAAACTCCATCCTGAAGCTACCGGGGAACTTTCCAAACTTTTGCACGACCTTTCATTAGCTGCAAAAGTAATCTCATTGGAAGTCAACAAAGCCGGACTCGTAGATATTCTGGGATTTACCGGTGATAATAATGTCCATGGCGAAAAAGTTAAGAAGTTAGATATCTATGCTCATGACATGTTGTTTAGAGCGATGGACCACGGCGGCCATTTATGCGTTATGGCTTCCGAAGAAGAAGAGGACATCATTCATATTCCGCATCATTACAAAATCGGCAAGTACGTTCTTTTGTTTGATCCTCTCGACGGTTCATCTAATATTGATGCTAACATTAGCATCGGTACAATATTTTCGATTTACAGGAGAATTTCTCCAGGTGGAAAACCAGGAGTACTTGAAGATTGTCTCCAACCAGGGTTTAAGCAAGTAGCGGCCGGGTATCTTGTTTATGGTTCAAGTACAATTTTAGTTTATACTGCAGGCCACGGTGTTCACGGCTTTACTTTAGACCCATCATTTGGTGAATTTATATTATCTCATCCAAACATACAGACACCTAAAAAAGGTAAAATATATAGTATTAATGAAGGAAATTATAAATACTGGCGCCCTGGATTAAAAAAATATATAAAATATTTGCAAGATGAAGATGCAAAAACTGACCGTCCATATACTGGTAGATACATAGGTTCTATGGTCGCAGACATTCACAGAAATCTTCTTTACGGCGGCATATATATGTACCCCGCAGATTCCCGACACAAAAATGGAAAACTGAGGCTTGTTTATGAATGCAATCCAATGGCTTTCATAGTTGAAGCTGCAGGAGGGCGAGCTATAAATGGCAAACAAAGAATTTTAGATGTTAAACCGCAGAATTTGCATGAAAGAACTCCAATATTTATTGGAAGTAAAGAAAATGTTGATACGCTGGAAAAATTTTTGCTCGAAGAAGAAGTAAAATCTGAGGCTTAATTTGATAATAAATAATTATCTTTACGATTGAAATCTATTTTATACAGTATATTTGAATCTTTTAAATTTAAAGAAAATATTAATAATCAGACTGAGCTCTCTCGGTGACATTCTTCTTTCCACGCCTTTAATTAGAGCTATAAAGAATCAGCACCCTCAAATAGAAATTCACTTCCTATTGAAATCTAATTATACAGACGCATTAAAATTAAATCCACATCTATCAAAAATTTTTACCTTGTCTAAAAATGCGGGAATAGATTCTCTTGTGGATTCTTTAAGGGAAGAAAAATATGATACTATTATTGACCTGCAAAATAATCCCCGTTCAACATTGTTAAGAAAACGGCTAAAAACAAAATCAGCTAATTTCAATAAGCTTGATTTACAAAAATTTTTACTGGTTAGATTCAAAATAAACAGAATGCAAAATGTTGGCTCAATTCCATTGAGATATTCCAAAACTGTTGACAAGATAACTTTAGATAATAATGGTCTTGATTTATTCACCAACAAAAAAGCTTCAATAGAGTTCAAAACAGACGAAAGATACATTGGCATTTGTCCGGGAGCAAAACATTTTACAAAAAGATGGCCAAGAGGATATTTTATAGAACTTGGGAATAAGTTAACTAAAAATGGTTCTAGGGTAATACTTTTAGGCGGAAAAGATGACAGAAATCTTTGCGCAGATTTAGTAAAAGAAATTAAAGATTCTATCGATCTTTGTAATGACAATGATATACTTCAGACTGCAGCAAATATGCAAAAATGTGCGGCCATAATTTGTAACGATTCCGGATTAATGCATGCTGCTTGTGCAATGAAAGTGCCGGTTTTAGTATTTTTCGGTTCTACTGTTAAAGAATTTGGTTTCGCACCCTACAATAACAAAAACATAGTTTTGGAAAATAATTCTCTTAACTGTAGACCATGCTCTCACATTGGCAGGTCAAATTGCCCGAAGAAACATTTCAAATGTATGATGGAAATTACTCCTAAAATTGCCTTTGAAAAATTATTCGAAATGTTGAAGGTATAATGGAAAAATTCTGGTACCTAATATATAATTTCATCATCATCCCTCTTTTGTACTCTGCTTTGAAGATTGCAGGTCTTTTTAATGGGAAAATTAAGAGAGGGATACAAGGAAGAAAGAAAATATTTGAAACTCTAATTATTGACCTCTTACAAATAGATAAAAACAAAAAGTTGATTTGGTTTCACTCATCATCCTTAGGAGAATTTGAACAGGCTAAACCAATAATAGAAGAAATTAAGAGAAACAAAAATGTTAATATTGTAGTCACATTCTTCTCCCCTTCCGGTTATGAAAATTCTAAAAAATATCCTTTTGCTGATTTGGTTACTTATATTCCATTTGATTCCAGTTTCAAAGCCAACAGATTTATAAAACTAGTACACCCGGATTTGGCCGTTATTATGCGTTATGATATTTGGCCAAATCATATTCGTGCTATGAAAAAAAATAATATTACTAATTTCCTGGTCGATGCTACATTAGATTCAAATTCATATCGAAAGTTATTTATCATAAGAAGCTTTCATAAAATTTTATTTAATGATATTTCTGAAACCTTAACAGTTAACGAGAGGGACAAAAACGAATTTCTCAAATTCGTAACTGACAAACAAAAAGTTAAAGTTATCGGAGATACAAGATTTGATAGAGTTTATCAAAAAAGTATAACTGCAAAACAAAAAGGACTTATAAATCCATCTTTACTTAAAGATAAAAAAATTATAGTTGCAGGCAGTACGTGGGAAAAAGATGAGGAAGTTTTGTTCCCGGTATTCAAAAAATTAAGCAAATATGAAAAAGATATTCTTTTTATCATAGTTCCACACGAGCCAACTATTGTACGTCTTGAAGGAATTGAGAATGAATTAAATAGTGAACTGAAAACAATAAGATTTTCACACTTAAATTTACCTGCGGGACAGGCAGGCCACTATTCTAACGAGCAAGTTATTATTGTTGA